>CAMUAR010000055.1 GCA_947086895.1 uncultured Lachnospiraceae bacterium
AGATGATTTTATATATTTTAGGGTTGTAATGAATCAACATACTTCATTACACCTTTTTATATGCGAAACAACAAAGATTCCTCTTTCTAATAATATACAAATGATATTAAACAAAGCAAATATTTTTCTGCTTATTTTTATTGAATCTTCCAAAATAAACATTCTTAATTTCTAAACTTTCGCTGTTTTTTATACTCTAAATCAAAAATTTCACTTGCTTTCATCTATTCTTTCGCCGCTGATCTCAAACAAAATATTAGATACTTCTTCTTTTGGCACACAAAAAAAGACGCATGGTTTATAATTATTATTCCATGCGCCTTTACGCCGTTGTTTTTGATATTAAGTTGTTGATGTCAATTTTTTGTTCTCTTCTGCACCGCGGATCAAGCGCAGCCTCTTTTGTTGCTTGTCACAGCCTTTTGCAAAAGTTTCTGAAGTTCTTAAAGTTTTTATTCAAACTGCGACGCATACAGCTGGTAGTAAAATCCTCTCTTTCCCATCAATTCTTTATGTGTTCCCTGCTCCACCACATTTCCATTGTCCACAACAAGAATCAGGTCGGCATGTTGTATTGTGGACAGGCGGTGCGCAATTACAAAGCATGTTTTTCCTGCCATCAAATGGCGCATCGCTTTTTGTATCCGAATTTCTGTCCGCGTATCTACATTGGAAGTCGCCTCGTCCAAAATCAGCATCTTTGCATCCAAAAGCATCGCCCGCGCAATGGTTAATAACTGTTTTTGTCCTTTGGAAATATTAACTCCATCTTCTGTCAAAACAGTCTGATAGCCTTCGGGCAGACGCATAATATAGGAATGAATATGCGCCGCTTTCGCCGCCGCTATAACTTCCTCCATCGTTGCATTTTCTTTGCCGTAGGCGATATTTTCAAAAATTGTGCCTCCGAACACCCATGTATCCTGAAGCACCATCGCATAAGCGCGCCGCAAGCTGGCGCGCGTCACTTCGCGGTTTTCCTTGCCATCGACATAGATTCCGCCCTGGTCAACATCGTAAAAACGCATCAGCAAATTGATTATTGTTGTTTTTCCCGCGCCAGTCGGTCCGACAATCGCAATCATGCTTCCTTCTTTCGCTTTTAAATAAAGGTTTTTGATAATCGTTTTTTCCGGCGTATAGCCAAACGATACATTTTTAATTTCCACTCTGCCCCTTACATCCGAAAGCTCTGCCGCACTATTAGAGTCGGCGGCTTCCGGTTCTTCGGATAAAAGCCTGAAAACGCGCTCCGCAGCGGCAAGAGCCGACTGAAGTTCACTGATAATATTGGCAGCTTCGTTGATCGGACCAGAAAACTTCCTCGAATAAAGCACAAACGATGAAATATTACCGAGCGTCAGCTCGCCAAACAAATATAGAAGCGCGCCAAATACTGTGACGAGTGCCAGAGAGATATTATTGATAAAATTGACGGTTGGTCCCACCAGACAACTGTAGTAATCTGCAGTGTAGTATGCGTCCACCGCCTCCTTGTTGATCGCGTCAAACCGCTCTGTAATCACCTGCTCTCTCGCATAGGCACAGATTGTTTTCTGTCCGCTTACCATCTCCTCCACAAACCCGTTCATCTCACCGAGTTTTATCGATCTTGTGCGGAACAGCGGTCTTGTTTTTCCTGCCATATATTTTGTGTAGAAAATGGACATTGGTATTGTCACAAGCATTACAAGAATCAGCTTCGGCGCAATTGTCACCATCATAAAAAAGGAACCAACAACGGTGATTATGCTGGCACAAATTTGAACAAGATCGGTTGATAAAGATGTATTAATCACATCAATATCATAAGATACTCTGCTGATAATATCCCCGGATAAGTGCGTATCAAAATAGCCGACCGGCAGTGAGAGAAGTTTATGAAATACGTCATCCCGCATCTGTCTTGCCATTTTCCGGCTGATATTCTGCATTACTACGGACAGCAGATAAGAAAACAAAGACGATACAATATAAAATATTATCATCAGTCCAGCATAATAAAACACTGTGTCAAAATCTACGCTTCCTTTGCCTGGTTCAATCGCATCGATCGCTCTGCCAGAAAGTTTTGGTCCGACAAGCGCCAGCAGATTTCCTGTAATTGTAAGAATAACTGCAACAAACAACATAGTGCGGTAGTGGCATAAATAACGCCACAGCCCGCGCACTGCCCCTTTTGTATCCTGCGGTTTATGACTTTCCTTTCGCCCTGCATTGGAAACATTAAATTGTTTGGTACTGCCGATTCCCCCCGCCATGGCTGTTTTTTCTCCTTTACTGCAACTTTGTTGGTTCTGCTATTTTTTTATATAATTTTTTACCCGGATAATAAAACCCAGATTTGTTATAGTTCCTTTGCATCCATCTGCGTTTCATAGATCTCTCGGTACACCTCGCACTGTGCAAGCAGTTCCTCATGGTTTCCATAGCCGATCGCTCTGCCATCTTCCAGCACAAGAATATGGGTGAGTCCCATCAGCGAGCTGACGCGCTGTGCTACCATAAGAATTGTTGTTTCCTTATAATGTTCGCGGATTGCCTGACGAAGTTTCGCGTCTGTCTTATAATCCAGCGCGGAAGAAGAATCGTCAAATACTAAGATTTCTGGACTGCCTGCAAGTGCGCGCGTAATCAATAACCTCTGTTTTTGCCCTCCGCTTAAATTGGCTCCTTTAATCGCGGCTTCATGCGAAAAACCGCCTTCCTTTTCCATAATAAAGTTGTATGCACAGGCATCTTTTGCCGCCTGCTCTGCCTGTTCTTTTGTGATATCGCGCCCGAATTTAATATTTTCTTCTAAAGTATCATGAAATACAGTATCATTCTGAAATACTACCCCAAACTTTTCTCTCAGTTTCTGCGGCGTATACTCCCGCACGTCTTTCCCATCAATAAGAATACGCCCTTTGTTTACATCATAAAAACGCATTAAAAGATTGACTATCGTTGTTTTTCCGCTTCCAGTTGCGCCGAGAATTCCTAAACTCTCGCCGGGCTGAATGGTAAAATTGATATCCGAAAGGCAAAGTTTTTCGTCATCTTCCTTTGCTGCATGATACCCAAAAGAAACATGTTCAAATTGAATGCGCGGCACAATTTCCTTTTGTGTGTTTATCGCATTGAAACCACTGTTTTTCTCTTCTGCAATCACCGGCAGATCTTCTTTTGCTGCAAGTACAAGCGCGATGCGGTCGGCACTTGCGGCAGCTTTGGAAATATCGACAAACACGCGGGTAATTGACATCATTGCGTTTAGTATCATAGTAAAATACGAGAGAAACGCGACAATTTTCCCTGGAAGAGACGCCCCTGCATTCACTCGGTATGCCCCGACAACAATGATTGCAGTCAGCCCAAGATTCAATATCATATTCATCATTGGACTGGAAATTGCCATGGTAATTCCAGCCTTAAATTCATTTTCTGCAAGTGCGGCATTGCCCGCCTGAAACCGGTTATACTCATAATCCGTTTTGGACAATGCTTTGATTACGCGAATACCACTGATATTTTCTCTCATAATGCGCACAACGCCATCCACCGACTGAGATACTTGTGTATAGAGCGGAATTCCCTTTTTCGAAACTCGATATACGACAACTGCCAGCAGCGGCAGTGTAGTGACAAGTACAAGCGTTAATACAGGCTCAAGAGTAAATGTAATTATAATACCTCCGACTAAAATAATCGGAGCGCGCACGCCAATCCGCTGTACTCTTCCAATCATGGAATGCACATTGTAACTGTCTGAAGTCAGCCGGGATATCAGAGACGGAATACTGTATGCATCTGTCTGCATACCAGAAAGATACATAATTTTTTCAAATAAATCATGCCGCACTATCTCTATGGTATCTCTTGCCACGCGCGACGCCATACGATTCGCCTTAATATTTAAGAGGCGCGCTGCAACGGCAAGCCCCGCCATCACCAACCCCCAGAGCAATACATACAGTACCTTTTTTTTCGGTACAACATAGTCCAGTATGTACGCCAATACCCATGGCAGTCCAAGATCTGCAAACGTGCCGAGCACTTTAATCGTAAATCCAACTGCCATACCAGAGTGATAAGGCTTTAAATACTTTAAAATTGCTTCCATAAAAAACACCTTTTACTTTCCAAAACAGCCCGATTTTTTTGCAGTTCGCACAACAAGCTTTAAGTATATTTTTTATAATACGCTATTCTTTTTTGTCCGCGTCCCGAAAAAATATTTCTCCAGTCGCAGCGTTCATACTGTCCACAATCGCTAAAGATTCCAACCGCATTCCCATCTCACGAATCACTTCGCCGCCCGCCTGGGAGCCTTTCTCAATTACAATGCCGATTCCCTCCACGCTTGCTCCCGCGCATGTAACCAGCTCAATCAGCCCGACAAGCGCACAGCCGTTTGCTAAAAAATCGTCAATAATCAATACTTTATCGTTTGGATTTAAAAACTTTTTTGATACAATTACGTCATAAGTTCTTTTATGGGTAAATGATTCAATCTGCGTTGAATATACATCCCCGTCAATATTGATGCTCTGGCTTTTCTTTGCAAAAACAACCGGCACGTTAAAATACTGTGCTGTAATACAGGCAATTCCAATCCCTGAAGCCTCGACGGTCACTATTTTATTAATTTCGCAGTCTGCAAATAATCTTTTAAATTCCTTGCCAATCTCATTGATCAATTCAATATCCATCTGGTGATTTAAAAAACTGTCCACTTTTAGAACATTGCCATGTTTTATAACACCATCCTTTTTTATCCTGTCAACCAACATCTGCATCATACCCGCAGATCTCCTTTCCAAAATTTGTTTTTATAATTATATCGAATCCTAATTTACTTTTCAAGCAATCACTAAGAATCGAATTTTGAATCACTTTTCCTATCTTGCAGTCGTTCTGCCAAAATGGTTTCTTCTAATATTTTTGCTGCCTGCATAATCTGTTCTTTACAAGGACGTTTTTTATAGTAATCTTTCGTCCGCTTCTCCGGCGTTGGTACTGTCATATCGCCTGGCATATTTGTTTTGTCCAACCCCAAAAGTTCCCTGCATACAATCGATCCGTACTGCTCTTTAAATTTTGCAGCAAGCTGCTGCACCACTTCATAATTGCGTTTTTTCGCTTCCTGGTCTGCCCCGCATGTCGCACCTGTTTCAAGTCCTGCAACCATAAGCATTCCTGACACCGCTCCGCAGACTTCGCGCATTCGTCCCATGCCGCCGCCAAACGATGCGGACAATCTCATAGCCATGTCAGGTTCAATCCCATACAAATCGCAATATGCTACAAATACTGCCTGAGAACAATTACACCCTTCCATAAAAAGTTCTCCTGCCCGTTCTGCTCTTGATTTCATTTTTATTATTCCTTTCACTGCTATAAAAAAATCCCTCTGCTCTGGATAAAATATCCAGTGCTTTATCGGATTAAAAAGTAACTTAATAATCTTTAAAATCAATATTTTTATAGAATCTATACCGATCTGTTGAAAGATGAAAAAAGCGGTCTCCCACAACAGGAAACCACTCTTTTTATGAGTATTTTAGTCTGTCGCTTACAGCACAGCCTCAACTCTGACATCTTCCTTCTTTGACAAATCGATAAATGAGTTTTCCACACGCACAACCGGGGACGCCAGTTTGGATGGATTGATCATAACAACTTCCCCCCTGCTGTCATCAGACAGCCGAACGGTATGGTGAATGTATGTTTCCGCCAGTCTTTTCAACAGCGGAAGTAAATACCTTGGATTAAACTGCTTTACCCCGTCTTCCTCAAAAACCCGTATTACATGGAATGGACAGATCGCTCCGCGGTAGATTCTTCTGCTTGTCATTGCATCATACATATCTGCAATGCCAACAACCGTAGAAAACATATCAATCTCTCCGCCTGCCCTGCCAGCCGGATAACCAGAACCATCATATCTCTCATGATGATTTAGGGCAGCCAGTTTAATTCTATCGTCGATATCCACCTGTTTTAGCAGCTCAAAACCGCTTTCCGCATGCATCTTGGCAATATCAAACTCCTCGTCTGTCAGTCTGCCAGGCTTATTTAAAATACGGGGCGGAATCAGCAGTTTTCCCGCATCATGCAGCAGCCCGCACAATGTTAAAGCGTTTCTATCCTCCTCGGAAAGATGCAGCCAATCCCCAAAAATACTGCAAATCAACGCACTGTTGACAGAATGCATAAAAATAATATCATCAAACTCTCGGATACAGTGAAGCATGTTAAAGATGTGCGCATTGCTGCCAGGCTCACTTACCATACTTTTGATATCTTCAACCAGCTCTTCGGTATCAACGACGGAATCCCCCATTGTAATGCACTCCAAAGCTACCTTTACTTTGGCAACCGCATCGTTATAACCCTTCTTAAAATAAATAAAGTCCTGGCTTTTCCGCAGAGTATCTGTGTAGGCATCTTCTTCCAATTCCTGTTCTGCCTCTCGATATACCCAAACACCGCCGATAGAATAAAACATCAGTTTTGCAATCGAATCGGCTCCAAGTACAATCCCTTTGTTTAAAACAAGCTGATCTGTTCTGGAGTAAATGTCCTGCGCGGTTATCATGCCGGGCGCTATCTCACTGATTGGAAGCTTTTTCATTTCCCTCTCTTCCATAACCCACGCCACCTTTCACATCAAAATAAAAAACAAAACTGTCCGTTACTATTTTTCTCCATTATATCACATATTTTGACCTTATGCAATCATTACTTTCTCAATAAAGTAGGAAATATGTTTATTTTACAGAAGAGAACATAATGTTCCAGCAACAAATTTTCTCGACGTGTTCTGGCGTCTTTTGTACAATCAAGCAGAGAATTTTTTCTTTTCCTGATATATTGTTTTCAATGTGCAACTTTTTTGTTTTTTGCATCTTTGTGGGTATATACCAATTTCTTTCTGCATCTGTGTGCATAAAAAATCGAGCGGAAAAGAATTTTTTCCTGCTCGATTTTAATCTTCTTTTTTACTGAATAACACGCGCTTTTAGCACTCCGCTGATTGTGCTAAGTCTGTCTGCAAGTTCCGCCGGAACCTTTGCACACACATCAAGTACTGTGTAAGCATAATTGCCACGGCTCTTATTTGTCATATTTTCAATATTGATCCCCTCAGAAGAAAATACGGATGTAAACTGGGCAAGCATATTGGGAATATTTTTATGGCACACACATACACGCGCCGCATTTTGACACTTTCCTGCATCCAGCGCCGGATAATTTACAGAGTTTCGAATCGTTCCATTCTCAATAAAATCAATCACCTGCTCGACAGCCATCACCGCACAGTTATCTTCCGCCTCCTGCGTCGAAGCCCCAAGGTGCGGGAACGCGATTACCTGCTTCTTTCCAGCCAGACGTTTTGTCGGAAAGTCCGTCACATACTTTGCAACTTTGCCGGAATCCAAAGCCTCGCACATATCTTCTTCATTGACAAGCAGGTCTCTTGAATAATTCAAAATCACAACGCCGTCTTTCATCATGGATAAAGACGCTTTGTTAAACATCCCTTTTGTCTCATCAAGCAGCGGAACATGTACGGTAATATAATCGCATTCTTCAAAAATTTCCGTATTTGTTTTTACGATTTTTACATTATGAGAAAGATTTAATGCATTTGCAACGGATAAAAATGGGTCGCATCCAATCACTTCCATTCCAAGATGCGTTGCAGCATTGGCGATCAACACACCGATTGCTCCAAGACCAATCACACCA
The DNA here is from genome assembly GCA_947086895.1 of uncultured Lachnospiraceae bacterium. Taxonomy (GTDB): domain Bacteria; phylum Bacillota; class Clostridia; order Lachnospirales; family Lachnospiraceae; genus RGIG4057. The sequence goes on from CAMUAR010000055.1 coordinate 7,738, forward strand.
AGTTTTTTTCCTGAAATTTCCGTGCCGGCAAACTTTGCTTTCGCCTTTTCCATTGTTTTGCCGATTGCCTCATCTTCTTTGTTCTCGTCCACCCATGCCATACCGCCCCGGATATCGCGCGCCGCAAGCAGCATTCCAGCGATCACAAGCTCTTTGACACCGTTGGCATTTGCGCCCGGCGTATTAAAAACAACAATGCCCTGATCCGCACATTTCTCAACTGGAATATTATTATAGCCCGCTCCTGCGCGCGCGATCGCAAGCAGCCCTTTGGGCAGGTCAAGTTCATGCATTGACGCGCTGCGGACAAGCACTGCGTCCGCCTCCGCCATACGGTCTGTCGTGCCAAATGTCACTGGCAGATGCTTCATTCCAACTTTTGAAATCGGGTTTAAACAATTTATCTTAATCATAAATCCTCACATTCTTCCGCTGCAAGCGGCTCTCAAATAAAATGGTCTGCCTAAGGTATGTCTGAAAACTACTTTTTGTTTGCCGCCTCAAACTGTCTCATAAACTCAACCAGTTTCTCCACGCCTTTTGTCGGCATTGCATTGTAAATACTAGCACGCATACCGCCGACAGACCGATGTCCCTTCAAGTTTTCAAAACCTGTTGCCTTCGCTTCTTTTACAAATTTTGCGTCCAGCTCTTCATCTCCTGTCACAAACGGCACATTCATCAGCGAGCGGTCTTTCTTTTCCACCGTTCCGCGAAAAAGCTTGCTCTCATCAAGAAAATCATACAGGATTTTCGCTTTCTTTTCATTGCGCTCCTTTATGACCTTTAATCCTCCCTGTTTTTTCAGCCACTGGAATACTTTTCCGCAGATATAGATACCATAAGCCGGAGGAGTGTTGTACATTGAACCGTTGTCCGCATGAATCTTATATTTTAACATGGTCGGCGTCCCCGGCAGTGTATCCTCCGTGATAAGATCTTCCCGGATAATACAGATTACAACGCCGGCAGGCCCGATATTTTTCTGTACACCGCCGTAGATTACGCCGTATTTTGTAACATCAACCGGCTCGGACAAAAAACAGGAAGATACATCCGCTACCAATGTTTTTCCCTTTGTGTTTGGAAGCTGCCAGAATTTTGTTCCATAGATGGTATTATTCTCACAGATATATACATAATCTGCATCTTCTGGAATTGCAAGATCAGAACAATCTGGAATATAAGAAAATGTCTTATCCGCAGAAGACGCCACAGCGACCGCCTCGCCGTATATTTGCGCCTCCTGATACGCCTTTTTTGCCCACTGACCAGTAATAATATAAGCAGCCTTTTTATTTTTCATCAGATTCATCGGAATCATTGCGAACTGCTGCGAGGCTCCGCCCTGCAAAAACAGCACCTTGTAATTGTCAGGGATGTTCATCAGTTCCCGCAAGTCAGCCTCCGCAGTATGGATAATTTCCTCGTAAGCTTTCGAGCGATGACTCATTTCCATCACAGACATCCCTGTCCCTTTATAGTCAAGCATCTCCTCAGCAGCTTCCTTTAATACTTCCTCCGGCAGCACTGCGGGACCTGCTGAAAAATTATATATTCTTCCCATACTATGTAATCCTTCCTTTCCTGGTTCATCTCAAATTATGTCACATTATTGCATTGTCGCTTTAATACGTCAGATTATAAGACGAACTGCTCTGCCTGTCAACCTTTTTTCTTGTTTTCCTATAAAATTTTTCGAAATTGTTCCAAGATTTCCTGCATTGTATCAAGCCGAAGCTTCTCCAATTCCATCTCCTGTCTGTTCTGGCTCTTTTTTGCCGAAACATAACCTTCTTTCCACTCGGCGGATCTTGTGACAAGCGTTGCCAAATATTCCCCTGCAAACGCCTTCGTTCGATCCTTCCCATTGTATTTCGGATTCATTTTTGCTTTTAAAGCACATGCTTCAATCATTGTTCCAAACATATCGTAAACGCCCAGTTTCTTCATTTCCAACTCAGATTCCCACTGTTTTCCAGCCGCTGCATACTCCTTTGCCTGTTTTTGCATTTTATTCTTTTGTTCGCTGAAATATCGCTGCATAATGTTTTTTAACTCATCAATATCCATCTGTAAAACATCCTTTCTTTATATTATCGTTCACAAAAAAAATTTACTATAAAAGAATATAGAGAAACTGCAGCTGGTGAAATTCCCATACTGCAGTTCTGTTTTATCCTGTCTGAAATCCCTTCTGGCTGAGAAATTTCAGACAAGGAGGGCTATTCCCCGCAAAGATATTTTTCAATATTATCCATCGCATTTTCCTCATCCGTGCCGCTGACGATCACGGTAATTTCGTGTCCCGCGGGCAGTGCAAGACTCATCATGCCCATGATGCTCTTTGCATTGACCTTTTTGTCATCACACTCCACATAGACATTGCTCTCATACTGGCTTGCCACCTGAACCAACAGTGCAATCGGTCTTGCCTCCAGTCCATCTGGCAATTTAATCTCAAGCTTCTTCGAAATCATACCAAGTCCTCCTTTAATTCCCTTAAATCATCCGCAATGCTGCTTAACCTTTTCAACCGATGGTTCACGCCAGATTTTCCCAACGGCACACTCATCATCTCCCCAAGTTCTTTTAAGGAAGCTTCCGGGTACTCAATGCGCAGCTCTGCAATCTCCTCCAATCCCTTTGTCAATTTGCTAAATCCAATGCTGTCCCTTATATATATAATATCATCAATCTGCTTGGCTGATGCACGAACCGTTTTATTGATATTGGCGGCATCACAATTTACCTGCCTGTTGATGGAATTTCGCATTTCTTTTAGTATACGGATATTTTCAAAATCCATCAGAGCTACATGCGCTCCCATAATATTCAGCAAATCCGCAATCTGTGAACCCTCTTTCACATAGACGACATAATACTTTTTTCGCACAATAACCTTCGCTTCCATGGAAAAAGAATTGATCATATCTCTCAACTGTTCCGCCTGCTTTCTCGCCAGGAATACTACCTCAAAATGATACGCTTTTCTTGGGTCAGATATAGAACCTGCCGCTAAAAACGCTCCTCGGATAAACGCCCGTTTGCAGCAAGTGTTTTGAGCAATCAGACTGCTGGCGAAAAGCACTCCCTCTCTTGTCTGTTCAAGTTTAAGTGCCTGACATATCTTTATTGCTTGGTTTTGTACGCGAATTTGAAATCTATTTGCCTCCTTTAGAACTTTGCCCGAAGCCGTCATCCCTCTTATATTAAAGGTTTTTTCCAATAATGTAAAGCATTTTCTTACAATAATTTCATTTTCTGCATGGAATTCCAGGCAGACTGCCTGTCCGTTCCTATAACAGACGTATCCGCATAAACTGGCTAAAGCAGCCAGTTCTGCCAGTCTGCAATGCCTTGCGGCTCCTTCTGCCAAGACAAGCTCTTCCTTTACCTTACTTGAAAATGACATCACATTGCTCCCTATTTTGTGATATCACGATGTTCCACGCGAACCACATAATCCATATTTGCAAGGCGCATACCAATCTGACAGGCTATTGTCACAGAACGATGTCTGCCGCCGGTACATCCAATGCCGATCACAAGTTGATTTTTTCCCTCATCGATATACCCCGGAATCAAAAGCACCAGCATATCTAAAAGCTTGTCCAAAAACGGGTGCGCTGACGGGGAAGAAAGCACATAATCCTGCACATCCTTATTTGTTCCTGTCTCCTTTTTCAGCTCAGGCACATAGTATGGATTTTTTAAAAAGCGCACGTCAAATACAAGATCAGAGTCCGTCGGTATCCCATATTTAAACCCGAAAGAAAGCACCGTGATAATAAAATTATGGTAGATCCCATTCTCGACAAAAACATGGTCAATCTGTGCCTTCAGCTCTCTGACAAGCAGCTGGCTTGTGTCGATAATATAGTCGGCGCGCGATTTTAAAAAGCTGAGCCGTTTGCGCTCCTCCTCAATCCCTTTATCCACTCGGTCTGCACCTGAGAGCGGATGTGTGCGCCTCGTCTCCTTAAACCGCTTGACAAGAACCAAAGTGCTGCATTCCATAAATAAAATCTCGTAAGAATACCCTTCTTGTTTTAGAGCTGCAAGAACGCTCTCCACATCGTCAAGCCCCTGCCCGCTGCGAATATCAATTCCCAGCGCAATCTTACTGATATTTGGGCTTTCTTTTACAGTCAGCCGGGCGAATGTTGAGATCAGCGGAATAGGCAAGTTATCAACGCAGAAATAACCTGCGTCCTCCAGCATCTTAAGCACAGAACTCTTTCCTGCCCCGGACATCCCTGTTACAATCACAAACCTCATGTATCCTCACCCCTTAAAGAAGTTTGATTCTCCTAAACTATCAATATTCAATACTGTACTTATACCCAAAATACACCTTATCTTCTCTGTCTGTTTTTTATATTTCTCCAAGCAGGCGGATTTCTGGTTCCAGATCTATCTCAAACTTTTCCCTCACTGCCTTTTGTACTTGGTGCATTAAACGCATTACGTCACACGCGCTCGCTCTTCCTGTATTTACAATAAACCCGCAATGCTTTGTGGATATTTGCGCTCCGCCGACGCGCAGCCCTGCGAGTCCTGCCTCCATAATTAACTTACCTGCAAAAGATCCTTCAGGACGCTTAAATGTGCTGCCTGCACTTGGATACTCCAACGGCTGTTTTAAACTACGCCGCCGGGAAAGTTCTTCAATTTTTTGCAGAATTTCGTCCGCCTTCCCCATCTCAAACTGAAATTCTGCTTCCAGCACATACCAGCCTTTTGCTGACAATCGGCTGCTGCGGTAGGAAAGTTCAAGTTCCGCCGCTTCTTTTTCCATTATGTTTCCCGACCGATCCATAACACGCACGCGCGTCAGGCTGTCTTTGATCTCGCCTCCATAAGCACCTGCATTCATATAGACTGCTCCGCCGACGCTTCCGGGAATACCTGCGGCAAATTCAAATCCTGCGCCTTTTTGCCGGGCAACTTCTCTTGCAAACTGCGCCAATGCTGCACCGGCACCGGCACGCGCAGCAAGATACCCCGGCTGTTCCTCGATCCATACGCTGCAAAGCTTTTCTGTAAATTTAATAATAACTCCTCGGTATCCTTTGTCTGACACAAGCAGATTGCTCCCATTGCCAATCACAAAATACGGCACTTTTCTATCGGAACATAATTTAAGAACTTCTGCGGCTTCCTGCGCGTTTGTCACTGTCACAAAGTAATCTGCCGGACCACCAATCCGAAACGTGGTATGGCGAGCCAGCAATTCATCTTTCTTTATTTGCTCCGTACTTACAATATTAGACAATTCGCTGTAAAAATCCTTCTCCACCAGCTTTCCCCCACCATTCCAAATCAATTTCTGATCTGTCCCACACATACGATAATATAGAACAAACAATTTCTTTATAAGCTTCGCCTAAAACAATTTACTTTCTATATTCAGGCAAAATAATAACTATTGCTATGCATGTTTCACACCGGATATAGTTATATCATGATTCTATGCAAATGGCTATCTTTTCAACCCTGGATTTTCATTTTTGTAAATTATGCTTCATTTTTCGTAAATTTTCATTAATAATTCGGCATAAATACTATAAGATTAGTCTGCCAACAACCTTGCGCTGCCATAAATCCCCGCGTCATTTCCAAGCTTGGCAAGACAGAATTCTTTATTTTGCAGAGCATACAAAAGATTTTCATTGTAATGCGCGCGCACTGCATTTAACAGAATTTCCCCCGCTTTCGATACTCCGCCGCCTATCACAAATACTTGGGGATCTACGGTTGCCGCTACATGTTTTAACGCCGACGCAAGATATTTTCCAAGCAAACCAACAAGTTCCATCGCCACAGCATCCGACTCTTTTGCACAATCAAAAATATTCTTTGCGGTAAGCGTGTTAAATCCGCGCAATTTTGTTTCCGTATTATCTTCGGCAAGGCGTTTTTTTGCCAGACGGACAATTCCTGTCGCTGATGCGTACTGCTCCAAATGCCCATGTCCGCCGCAGCCGCAAAGTTCTGTTTCATGTGGATTGACAATAATGTGACCGATTTCTCCGCCGCCTCCATTGCTGCCCGCAACAACGTTTCCGCTGATAATTACGCCGCCTCCAACGCCGGTTCCAAGAGTGATCATAACAACATCTTCATATCCCTTGCCGCCGCCTTTCCACATTTCCCCAAGCGCAGCAACATTCGCATCGTTTGCCACCTTGACTTTCAACCTCGTTGTATTTCCTAAAATTTCACTTGCCTTTGTAATTCCCCAGCCAAGGTTTGCGCACTTTAACACTGTTCCATCCGCGCGCACTGGTCCCGGAATGCCGACACCTGCGCCGATAATGTCCTCCTTTACTATCCCGCGCTCCTTCTGCTTTGCAAGAATGGTTTTCGCTACATCTCCAAGTACATTTTCACCTGCATTCTCCCGGCGAGTTGGTATCTCCCACTTCTCAAGCAGTTCTCCCTGTGCGCTGAAAAGCCCGCACTTGATCGTTGTCCCTCCGATATCAATTCCAAAAATATATTTTCCCATTTCCTGATTCCTTTCTGCAAACTACAATGAACAGCTTCCGAAAAATACACGAAAACCACAACTTATAATCTCCAAATCAACGACTTTGACCTGCCGCAGTATAGATCGGAACGTCATATTCCAATTCTTTGCCTTTTGGAAAGTTTGAAATTACTGCGCTTCCTCGTCACTCTTTTTCATAAGATTGTTTGTCACGCGGTTGTAAAGCTCCTGAGCTGCATTATACCCCATCTTCTTTTGACGGTAATTGACTGCCGCTGTCTCGCAGATAATCGCAAGATTACGTCCTGGGCGGATTGGAATATTGTGGCACACAACTTTATTTCCCAAAAATTCCATATATTGTTCTTCGAGTCCTAACCTGTCATACTCTTTTTCCTTGTTCCACTCTTCCAGATTGATCACAAGGTCAATGGATTGAGTATCTTTCACACTCTCTACACCAAACAGCGTCTTGACATTTACAATGCCGATGCCGCGCAGCTCAATAAAATGTCTTGTGACATCCGGTGCGGTGCCAATCAGCGTATCATCGCTCACCTTCTTAATCTCCACCACATCGTCTGTAACAAGCCTGTGTCCTCTTTTTAATAATTCTAACGCCGCCTCGCTCTTTCCAATACCGCTCTCTCCAGTGATTAAAATACCTTCGCCGTACACATCGACAAGCACGCCATGGATTGAGATTCGAGGCGCAAGCTCGACATTCAGCCAGCGAATGATCTCCGCCATAAACGAGGAGGTGGTCTTTGCTGTTCTGAAAATCGGCACGCCCGTTTCTACACCGAGCTGCCGTATGTCCTCCGACACCTCGATATTACGGCAGAACACAATGCACGGCACGCCAAAGCCCATCAGCTTTTTCATCATACTGATTCCGTGATCCTTACCCATCTTCTGCATATATGTATGTTCTACATTTCCGATAATCTGAATAAGGTTCGCATTAAAATAGTCAAAAAACCCTGTTAGCTGCAATGCTGGACGGTTGATCTCTGACTGCGTAATCTTATGCCCGGAAATATCAATCTCCGGCGTACAATTTTCCAGTTTCATCTTCTCCACGATTTTTTCCAAACCAACGCTATACATAAACGCCTCTCATTCTGCCGCTGTGCGACTATGGACTGCTCTTGACAGTACTCCTTTTTGTATGTATTGTACCATACCAAGTTGTAAATTGTCCAGATACCATAAAAGTTTTTCAGAATCTGAATTTTCTGATGGCTGTTCTCACAGTTCGGCATAATCAGACTTTTATTTCACTGTAACTTTTTATCTACGCTCTTTTTCGGCACACCTTTTGCTGTATTATTTCATAGAATTTTATGAAGTATAGAAACTTGCTTCCATAATAATATTCTTGATTTTATCTGCTTTTCGTGATACCATAATAAACAACAGAAATGTTTTCCTATAAGGATATCTGTACAAATTTCAGATATATCGCCGTTTTGTATCTGTTCTTAAATAACAGAAAAGAATGGTATAATCAGTTATAATAATGAAGCATCGGTCATTTTATAAAATAAAAAGACCTTATCAGGATAAAATTAGCGCCATGTACCTGTGTGATAGTTTTTCAGGTTGACGAGGTGGGGAGTGTTCGAAAACGTTCGGCGGGGACTCTCCCGTGTACCTGGACATGTGACGTGCCGCGAAAGCAGCGGGCAACCGCCAGACAAGTGCGGCACGACCAGGAAATTCTGTGTCCGTTTTCCCGATGCATAAGCGGGCTGCAAACAATCTTAATTTTATACGGTCTGGGCAGGTCAATCTACAGGTCTGCTTTTATTTGTGTTGCCAGACCGCGGACTGCAGGCTGATCTGCGGTTCGGGAAAGGACATCATTATGTGTGGAATTATTGGATTTACCGGTGTAAAAAACGCTGCCAAAGTATTGCTGGAAGGGCTTTCTGAGCTGGAATACCGCGGCTATGACAGCGCTGGAATCGCCTGCTTCACAGGCGATAACACAATCACAACAATCAAGACGGTCGGGAAAGTTGCAAGTCTTAACGCTTGTATCCCTCCTGAACTGGAATCATCCTGCGGTATCGGCCATACCCGCTGGGCAACGCACGGCGGAGTTTCAAAGCAGAATGCGCACCCGCATACATGCGGCAAAGTCACACTGATCCACAATGGCATTATCGAAAATTATCTTGCGCTGCGTGACGAATTATCACAGTCGGGCAGACAGCCTGTCTCACAGACAGACAGCGAGATTGCAGCTATGCTGATCGATAGTTTATATCAAGGTGACGCACTCACTGCAATCCGTGAAGCTGCTGCGCGTCTTACGGGTGCTTATGCATTCTGCATACTTTTTTCTGACCAGCCAGGCACGATTTACTGTATCCGCAAAGGCAGTCCTCTTGTTGCCTGTCATTGCGAATCTGGATCCATTATCGCGTCGGATATGGTCGCGCTGCTGCGCTATTCCAAAGATTACTTTGTACTGGAAGAAAATCATGTCGCGCGCATGACGGCAGACGGCATTTCCCTGTGCGATCTTTATGGCAATCCAGCAGTTCCAGATTATCAGACTGTCACATGGGATACTTCTTCCGCGCAAAAAAATGGTTTTAAACATTATATGGAAAAAGAAATTCACGAACAGCCGGAAGCTCTCTCACGCACAATTATGCCGCGGCTTATAAAGTATCAGGAAAACGATACGTACTACACTCTGCCGGACTTTGCCGCAGACAATATTCCTGATACCCTTTTTCGGGGATTATCGCGCATTATTATCACCGCCTGCGGCACTGCCATGCACGCGGGCATGATGGGCAAAATCCTGTTTGAGCGTCTTTTGCGCATTCCAGTCACCGTCGATATCGCGTCAGAATTCCGTTATCAGAACCCAATTCTCGACCAAAATACACTTGTAATTACCGTCTCTCAGTCCGGTGAAACTGCAGATACCCTCGCGGCATTGCGCTTGGCAAAAACTGCTGGAGCGCGCACTCTGTCCATCGTCAATGTAAAGGGATCTTCGATCGCCAGAGAAAGCGGCTATGTATTTTACACCCATGCAGGTCCAGAGATCGCTGTCGCAAGCACAAAGGCGTACACTTCCCAGCTTGCCGCTTTCTATCTTATCGCGTTTCGCGCGGCATTTGCAAATAAAAAGTTTTCTGCCCAGGAATGTTCTCTCAATATGGAACGTCTGCTTTCAGTGATTCCTGCGCTGCACAAAATATTGGAAGCAAAAGAATACACTCAGGAAATCAGCCGCCATTTAACAAAAGCAACAGATTTATTTTTTATTGGTCGCAGTATGGACTATGCGCTCTCCTGCGAAGGTTCCATTAAATTAAAGGAAATCTCGTATATTCACTCGGAAGCTTATGCTGCCGGAGAATTAAAGCATGGAACTCTCTCGCTTGTAACCGCTGATGTCCCAGTGATCGCACTGGCAACGCAGCATGATGTTCTATCCAAAATGATATCCAACATCAAAGAGGTGCGTGCGCGCGGCGCTTTTGTTATACTGGTCACAGTCAAAGACGCTGTAATTGAGGAATCTTTATATGACTACCGCATTGATCTTCCAGACTCGGACGATTGGTTTGCTGTGTTCCCAGCTGCTGTTGTTCTGCAGCTGATTGCATATCACACCTCCTACCTGCGCGGTCTTGATGTTGACCAGCCGAGAAATCTGGCAAAATCAGTAACTGTAGAATAAGAAAAACCCCGCCGAACGGCGGGGTTTTTTATTGAGCAGAAATTCCCTGCTCGATTTTTATTTGGTTCCCGTTGGATTTGGTGCTGCCGCATACTGTACAACAATCGTATTATAGGAAGATGCCAAGACAAGCGGGTTCGATGTGGTTCCGTTTGTTCCTTTATGACGAACAAAAATTACAGACCCAGCTGGCGCCGTTTTTGCGGAAACAGAAACCTTTTTATCGCTGCTCACTGATTTCCACGATGCCTTTAACATATTTAAAATTTCTCCCTTTTTTACAACGGTATACTCATACTTATCCTCTTTTGACGCCTTTGGAAATTCCAAATAAAATTTCGACTGGTCAAAAGAGAATCTTACTTCTGCACCAATCGTCGGAGCGGACCTCTGTGCTGGAATTGTCACATAAGTTGTTTTGGAATGCCCACTCTTCTCCGTCGCAGCGGTGCGGAATGCAACCTGCTTACCTGTGCCGATCTTTCCAATCGACATCTGCTTTTCTGCTTTGATCCAAGAAGCACCATTATTTAATGAATACTCCATGGTATCCTTTGTGTTCAGCGTTAAACGGCTTGAATCCACCTTAATCTTCGGAGCAGAACTGCGTTTTGAAATGCTGACTTTAACTTCTTTGCTCGGTCTTTGTCCTGCTTCAAAAACTCCTTCCGCATTCTGTTTGCCCTGAACCTGCGGCAGACGAATGTAGATCGATGCGCCGGAAACACGGAACTTCTCCATCTCAAGCCAAAAAGCAGAACCTTGCTTTGCAGCATCCTCAAGTTTTTCTTTTTTCCATGTGTAAGAAGTCGCCTTTCTCCACTCAAATTCCGTGATCTCAGACGGCACTCCGGTAATTTCAACAGTACCTTTTGACTTGTTAAACTTTGCTTTCAGTTTTGTCACTCTTGCCGGAAATACAACGGTTACAATGTCCTCACAGACATCCCCCTTTAGCAAAAGCTCCGCGTCTTTGGTATTTTTTATCCAGGAAATATCAATTAAATACTGTCCGTTCGCTTCTTTGATTGCCTCTGTCCAACCATTCTTCTCTTTATCGGTATAGAATACTTTATTATTGCCATTTGCATTGACGGTAAGCCACAGATCATCATAATCTGCTGTTACCGGCTTCACAAAATTCTTTGGCTCCTGCTGTCCTTCCTCGGCATACACACTGCGGCGACCGGCAGCCAGCGCAAAGCCAAGCAATAGGAACATAAAAAATATTATTTTTTTCCGTTTACTTTTCATATTACGCCTTCCTTTCGAACGCCTGGTTACTTCTTTAAAATCAAGGTATAACCGGACGAAACTACTGCTCCATCACTCAGTGTAATAATAACAGGATATGAAATTTCCGTTCCTGCCGCAAGATTTTCTGGAACGGTCAATCCATTCACTTTATTCCGGTCAAGCTCCACAAAAATCTTTCCAGACTGCACGGAACAATTTCCCATAATGTCAACTCCGTTCCACCTTACAGTAGAAACGTAAACGTTGGACTTTTTGCAGGTTAATTCAAGCACAATGCTCTCGCTTAAATCGGAACCCACTGTTTTGACAAACGTCAATGGTCCGCCTGTAATTTCAGCTTCCTCTGAAAACTTCACCTTAATTCCATCCTTAATTGAAGTACCGTCGCTTGATGTGATTGTCAAGGCATACTCTTTGGATAATTCAATTCCTTCTGTATCAAAGAACTTCTGGAATTCGTCCGAAGAAATCTCCACTTCCCAATTATTGTCCTTATTCTCTGTTGAAGTGTATGGAACGCTTACATCATTCAGTGTAATTCCTGTGATCGAAGATGTTGTATAACCCTTCTCGCCTTCCTTGCTCGGTATCTTTCCAGGTTTTACTATAAATGTATATTTATCTGGTGAACCAGGAGTTCTTCGATAAATTTCAAATACCGCACTTTTTGCAACAGAAGCACCGCTCAGAACGGTCAAAGATAATTTATCACTTAAAACTTCCCCATTCTTTAAGGTAATCTTGACGGAACTTGCCTTATCCCTTGTGCTGCTCTCCTTCTCATACTTCTCTGTCGAAGTGATTGTCACAATGTAGCCGTCTTTCTCCATCTTCTGTGATGTAAACTCAAGTTCTGTGCCGCCGCAGGTGATCTTTTCAACTTCAGTATCCTTAAAAATATCCGCAATCACAAGCTTAAACTGGAGTCTTTCCGGTTTTGCACCTGCCGTCTTAAACAATGCTACTTTATCGTTCTTATCAAGCTGAGCAGTATCCGTCTCCGCGCCGTTTAATACAACTTCCGTCTCAACCGGATATGCTTCCACTTCTTTGTTTACCATGCCAGAAGCAAGTTTTAAAACGCCTTCCTTGCTGTAACAACACTTTTTCCTAACATAAATTTTTGATCCTTCTGGAACTTTTGTTTTAGAAAAAGTTGTAGTTTCTGATGTAACTGATGTCCAGGAAGCAGTATCCTTTAATTCCTGCCCCTGCTTTACAACGGTATACTCATAAGGATTTGTTTTGGACGCCGCCTCTGCGATCACTTTCTCATTCTCGCCCTCGCCTGTTTTCAGCTCCGCAATCACCATCTTCAATGTATTGCTGTTCTGAAATTCAAACGTTACATTTGTCGGTACTGCCTCCTGAGCTTTTATTGTAATTTCTCTTGGAAGAGAGGAAAGTTTCTTTTCTGTTGCCGCCATGCGAAGCGCAATCTTAACATCCTTCGGCGCTCTTCCATCCGCAAGAAATGCCGCAGCTGCAACTTCAGAAATGGATAATCCTGACTTTGTGCATGTCGTCCATGCCGCAGAGCCATCCACCAAATATTCCATCTTGTCGGTTGCCGAGATTGTCATTTTCGTGGTATTTACCGATGCGCTCGGCGCTGATGCCTGCTTTGTCAGTTTCAGCTTTACCTCTTTGCTCGGTCTGCTGCCTGGTTCTATTTTTCCATTTGACCAAGTTCCAGGTATCTGACCAAACCGGAAACAGATTGTCGCACCCTTTGCATAAAATCGTTTAAACAAATTGATTGTCGCGCTCTGATCCGCGGCTGCTGTCCCTATCGAATGCCATGTTGTGGAGTCCGCTTTTCTCCAGTAGAGCGTGCGGTTGCTTTCCACATTCTCAAACTCCAGCTTTTCTGTTTTACAGTTAAAAGTTACCTTTAATTTTGACTCCTGCTTTGGCAGCACAACAGAAATAGGAGTTTCTGAAATATTTCCCTTCAGCGAGATTGTGTAATCTTTCGTTTTGCTGACCCAAGAAATATCAAGAACAAATGTTCTGCTGCTGAATGTGCCGTAAGCGCATTCCCATGTTTTCATCTTGCCGTCAGAATAAAACAGCATTGTATCCGAAGTCTGCGATTCAATTGTCATCGTCTCATTTTCATAGTCGATACCGACAATTCTCAGCGGCACATTCGCCGCCTGTGCAGACTTTCCCGGCCAAAATACCGCCAGTCCGACAAACAAGACAAGGAATATCCCGACTAACGCATTTCTTTTCTGCTTCATTGCTATTCCCCCCTGTGATTTAACCTGGAGTTGGAAATTTCCAATCCCGCCTTCCTGTCTTTCAATCCATTCGCGGTAGTTCGATGGACTGATCTTTCTGCAATGGCATTGCCACTGCTTTGTCTTTTGTTTGATGCCGCAATTTAGCACTCTTATGTCCAACCTCTACTTACTATATCGACACTCTGAATTCTTTTGATAACCCTATTCTTCTTTTTTCCACGGAGAATCGATATACTGCCCTGCATTTGGCAGACGAGTCGGCTCCCCTTTTTGGGATTCAGGCACGGGCGTCGGAGTTGGCGTCGGTCGATGGGCAAATGCATAATCTGCTTCTTCCTCGGTCATCAATGCATCCTCTGTATAAACAACCGCCGCATTCCATAAAAGCCATGATGTCTGACCGCTGTCGTACACCGCTTCAATCTGCGTCCGCACTTCCTCCTTGCCGTATCGAATATAATGTCTTAAATAGCTTGCAGTAAAGTCCTGAAGCCATGGCCGCACAACAGCGCGATGGTTTCCTTCTGGAATACCAGAAAGCACTTTATTGGAGTCTAACATTGCGTTATAAACAATTTTATATGGCTGCGTATCAGGATGATCCACCCCATAATATCCGTCCCCATAATGAGATGGATAGATCATCGGACAGATATAATCGAGATATTTTGACAGTTCACAGTAGTCCTGCCCAACACTTCTTTGATCCACCGCGCTTTTAATTACACCGCCAAACACATCTGCGGAAACATACAGTCCTAACGGCTTAATCTGCTCACACAAATACTTTACTGCGGCAGTGATTGCATCGATTCTTGTAATTTCCTCCCCATCCATCTCCAGTTTCAGTTCTGAGATCCTGCCTTCCGTCGGAAATCGGACATAATCAAAATTGATTTCATCAAAACCAAGTTCTTTTAGATTTCTTGCAATATCCACATAAAAATCAAGAACTTCCTTATTGAGCGGGTTCAGCCAGCCAACCTTGCTGTTATCCTGATATACGGAGCCGTCTTTTAGATGAATACCAAGTTCTGGTGCCTTTTTTACCAAAGTATTATCCTTAAAAGTCACAATGCGCGCCACCATATACACATTGTGCTCCTTTAATGTCTTCATCATCGCCGCAACATCAACTGCATAGTTGCTTATCGTGCCATATTTATCAATCAGCTCCCCCGATAATTCACAGGTGAGCCGTCCATCATCATCCTTGATATCAACAACAATCGTATTAAGTTCTGTCTCGTCAATCATCTTTAACAGACTGTCAAACTTCTGCCAAAGCGTTCCTGCCTTGGCGTAAATCCCTTTTACATTTGTCGGTGTGCGCGTGTCCACAAAATCCGCCATCCAAACTTCTTCCTGCGGCACCTGCGTCACTTCAACTTCCTCGACAGGCACAGACCAAAGTCCAAACGGTCCTGCCGCGACTTCTTCCTGATCTTCTTTTTTTGGATCTGCCGCCGGAACTGGCGTTGGCATCGGTTCACCGCCCTCTGCGGGCGGTGCCGCCACCTTTCCATTCAGCGTATGAAATATCAGGACGCCCGCGGCTGTGGCCGCGAGGAACAACAGCAGCATAAACACTGCCTCAATCCCCCGTACCTTTTTGCGGGAAGATCTTGTAAAATCAAGACCGCCTTTTCTCCGCCCCATCTTCCTCCTCCGCTAAGCGTTCTTTCCGCAGCAGAACTTATACTTTCTGCCGCTTCCGCATGGACATGGATCATTTCTTCCGATTTTTTTCCCCTTAATCACTGTTCCTGATTTTCTTTGTTTTAAGTAAAGCTCTTTTCTTCTCTCTTCTGTAAGCAGGTTATCCCATGCCGGCAGATTGTAAAGCCAATCCGCTTCCGCCGCAACCATATTGTAATATAATTTTTCCACATCAAAACCTAGATTGACTTCCGTGTCCTCCGTCATATCTTCAATTGGGTTCTCCTTCACAAGACTCTCGTTAATGCCATCCAAAAAACCTGTCATAATCTTAATTGAAGTCTCGTATTTTTCCGCCAGCTCCTTCACTGTTCCGCGGATAATCTCAGACGGATTTGCAAGCAGCTGTTCATAGATGCCCTTCTCAACATCAAAATACTTGCCCCAATACAGCTTGCCCTCCTTTGTGTTCATATCCTTAGCGTAAGCTTCTTCTCTCCATTCTGATAATAAACTCATCTCAAATTCCCCTTTCTTCTAAAATTGAGCAGGACGTTTTTTTCTACTCATTATGAATGATGCGAAGTTTTTAAATATTCGTATCTTTGTGTGTACAAAACAGATAAATATATCCATTTTTAACTTTAGTAGACATATATAGCAAGCCTATATTCATATACTTACAAAATTTTTAATTTTTATGGCTCACAAATTCGAACCGCAATTATTATGTAGGTATTATTCCATAAATCCTTTTTTATCATCCGCGGCGTTTTTGTGGTTAAATTATCTTCCGGCAGCGCAAAACCTTGTGTTCTCCTGCTTTTTACCGCCGCCAAATTTTTTT
>CAMUAR010000056.1 GCA_947086895.1 uncultured Lachnospiraceae bacterium
TGACAAAAGTCACTTCATAACGGAGGTGCTAAATTGAAAATCTCATATAAAAAAATTTTATTTACAATGTCAGGTATCATTTGTTTTGCTGGAATTACAGCGTGCGGTCAATTGGAAAATCATCCGGCACCAACAGGAATCGAGACAGGGGGGACACTCCAGCCTGTTGATATTTCGGATCAGGATTTAAGAGAGCTTGAAGCACCAACTCCGACGCCATTGCCTGTGCCAGCGAAAACAACATTAACTCCAAAAGCAACTCCAACAATAATAACAACACCAACATCGACAATAGCAGTTCCTTCGGTCAGCAGTTCACCTGTGCCAACGCCGCCGCTTGATCCAACAATTTCTTATTGGAAAACAACACTGGAAAAAAATAGACCTGTTGATTATTTTAATGAAGAAATCGCCGTCTATTTTAGCGAGGAAGCTGCCAGGCAGCAGGTTATTGTTTGTGTGAACGAAAATTACTATATATTTGATTGGAATTATCATTTGGATTATGGTGATCCGATTGTCTATTTAAGATCTTGGGATAAAGAATACGATCATTATGAAATTCCTTATGAAAATGTGCTTGCCATTTGGCTGCCGACAGCAGAATGTACAGAGCTTCTTACTCCAGACGGGGCGCGTGAAATTTGCGGGGAGGGATATTTGCTTCCGATTGACGATATGTTAGCTGGCGTCAGCCAGGACGCCATACAGGAAGTATTTATTGATGCCGCAAAGTATGCCGAAACTTTTGACAAGCTTATAACAGGTGTTGTACAGGATATGTATGGGACAAAAACATTTTCGCTTTTTTCATCCGATGGAAGAAAGTTAAAAAAATATCCTGAGCTTTCTCTGCCAAAGTCGGATTATCCGGTGGTGCATGAGGATGTGCTTCATATTTCGGAGACCAAAAGGATTTTTCAAAGGGTTGGAATTAAGATTGAAGAAGATATTGTGTGGCTTGGAAAGTATGAGGATGGCGAGCTGAATCTGGAATTTGGATATGATGCAAAATACAGTCAATATATGCAGGAATGGTGGCCGCGTACACTGGATAACGAGTCGCTTATTGATCTGGACGGTGATGGAACGCTGGAAAAGGTTTTATACCGCGTAGAGCAGGATAATTCATCTTTTTATGATTATAAAGTTTCCGTTAATGGAAAAGAATATACTTTGGTATCAAACCGGGATAATTTTATTACGCCTTTGCTGACAGCAAGTCTTGATGGAAAAACAAATCAGCTGATTGTTATTGATTATGGAGAAGGGCTTACCAAGGATTTTCTTGTGTTCAGTTATCAGGAGGGAAAATTGCAGGAAGCGGGCTGTTTTCAGGAAGCGGAATTCCGGGCAGAAGAATTGGATGGAAAACAAACGTATCGTTCTGTTCGCCATTGTCATATGTTTCAGCATGATTTTGTTTCTGTCAATCAGGAATTTGTAAATGGAATGTTAAAGCAGATCCCTCAGGATTATTATGAATTTCTGCCTTTAAATAACAGCTATTTTGAACTTTCGCAGGGGCGCAATGTAATTCTTTTAAAAACGGATCTTGAATGGTATCAGGAAAAAGAAGGAACAACGACGTATTTACTTCCGGCGGGAAGCCGTATCATCACACTTGGCACAGATTTTAAAGGATGGATTCTCGTGGAAAATCAGGATACGAAAGAGCAGGGCTGGCTACATGTCGTAATGGATGAAGGTTATTCCGCGGCATATATTCTGTCATACGGCGAAGGGGTATACTGTTGGGATGTTTTTGAAGGTTTGAATGTTTATGATTAAAAGCAGGTTTTCAGCATATCTGATACGCCTACAGAGATTTCTTATGATGGAAAGTTTTCCGATAAAAAACTTATGTTGTATACGATTGCAATTTCAATTCTGAGACAGGAAAAGTTTTAAAAAGAGAGATTACGGCGGAGCATTTAAAGAACTATAATTATGTTGGAAGAAGCCCTTGGACTGATTGAAAAGCTTCCCGCATGGAGGTGCTAAATTGAAAATTTCATATAAAAAAATTTTATTTACAATGTCAGGGATCATTTGTTTTGCTGGAATTGCAGCGTGCGGTCAATCGGAAAATAATGCAGTGCCAACGCAAGTTGAGGCAGGGGGAACACCCCTGCCTGTTGATATTTCCAATCAGGATTTCAATGAATCTGAAGTGTCGCCAACGCCGCTTCCTGTGCCAACAAAAATAACACCAATTCCTACAATAGCAGTTCCTTCGGTCAGTGATCCGGCAGCACCAACAGAAAATGTCAGTTCAGTAACGAACGAAGATTTTTTAAATAGTACGCCGTTGCCGGACTCGTCATCAGCTTCAACTGTTACTCCAACACCAACGACCGCAGATATATTTTCTATAAACCCTGAGGTTTCTTATCAAAAGGTTTCCAATGTGGAGGGCGTGGACGTTTATTTTAGCGAGGATAAAGAAAATCCGCAGGTAATTGTATACAGAGATGGACAGTATCATTCATTTGACTGGGATTATCATTTGGATTATGGAATTCCTGTTGTCACTGTAAAAAATATCCCGCATGTTTTTGATGGAAAGCAGGCGTTAAAAGTGTTATCGATCGCTGTGCCAGTCCAAGATGTGGACGAGACGCTTTCTCCAATCCATGCGCGGGAGATCTGCGGAACAGAATATCTTCTTGACTATAACGCATTGGCGCAGGATATTCCAAAAGAATGGGCAGTGGTGCAGCAGGATGATCCAGAAAAGCAGGATTTTATTGAGTTTGAATACCGAAATAACAAAGATAAAGAGAAAGTATTTACGCTTACAATACATGACCGTTATAACGACAAGGAAGAAAATAATCGTACTTTTGAATTTCCGGGATTAACCTTGAAAAATCAGAAGCAGTTTACTGCAGTTTATAGCGATATGCCGCATTTTACAGAAAATGGTATAAGGTATCGAAAATTTGGCGTATCCGATGGAGAAAAAACAGTCTGGCTTGGCATGTTCTGCAATTCTTATTTTTTCCCGGATCAGGAAATTGGGTATTATGCAGAATGGGCATTTCGGCTGCCGGAAGAACCAGAAGCAAAACTCTGCCAGCTTCAGCCGATTTTATCAGAGAGTTTATTGGATATAAACGGGGACGGGACGCCGGAAAAAGTGATATATCAGATAGAAGCCTGCGAAGATACCGATTATTGCAGTCTTGTAATTACTGCGGATGGAGTAAAGACAAAAGTCGGAGAATTTTTGTGGAGCAGTATTTTTAAAAATTGTCTTTTTGCTGCCAGTCTTGACGGTAAAACGTCCCAGTTAATGCTGTTAAATTTCAATGACAGCCCGGAATATTTTCTTCGAATTTATGCCTGTGGAAAAGATGGATTTTATGAGGCAGGCATTCTTACAAATGTAGGTTACGGCGTTCGGGAGGAAGAAGGAAAATTTTTCTTTTCCTGTCTCGAACAATGCCATCCGCTTCAAAACGATGTAGTAGAAGTAGAATATGAATTTGTTCAGGGATATCTGCAGAAAACAGAAAAAGAGTATTATAAGTTTCTGGAAACATGGGGGTATGAAAATATTCCGGCAGATCGAAATATTCTTACAGTACTTAAGGATTTTGAACTTTACACCGAAAAAAATGGAAAAGAAACGTTTATAGTATCAGAAGGAAGCCATGTAATAACGCTTGGGGGAGATCTGAAAGATTGGATTTTGATAAAAGATCAGGATACAGGAAAACAGGGATGGTTAAAGGTAAAATGGAACGATTATGGGCTGTTTGGCGGTTATTGGGCGTCTGTCTGCATTTTGCCGGACAAAACGGTTGTTCCCTGTGAAGATTTATTTGAAGGGCTATTGAATTATGGTTAAAAAATCAACTGCCCACTACTTTTTGGTAGTGGGTTTTTGTGATTATAAGATTTAAAAAAATGATTTAACAAAAGTTTGTGCTTGATTACAAGTTTTTCAAAAAATTATAAAATAAAATTCTTATATCAAATGAAGTAAATGCAGCTTGTGGGGCGAAATAGGAGGAAGTATGAAAAAGAAGAAAATAGTAATTTTAATTTTGGTTTTTATTATTTTAGGAATAATTGCAGCAAAGTGTTACAAGATACCAATTTCACGGGAGGTTTCTGCAACTTTATGCTCCTTGGATGGTGAAAGAATAGATATTGTTATGGATGTTCGTTGGCATAGGTTTCTTTTTACTCCAACGGAGTTAATGGGGACAATAATAGTAGATGATGATATTTATAAAGACAATGTAAACACTCGCAGCAAAACGATATCTGAATTCGCTTATGAGATGGAGAAGAAAATGAAAGGTATTACATCAAGAATTTGGTTTTCAAAGCAACCTATAAGAGAACTTAATGATTATGTGATAAATTGCATTTACCTTCCAGAAGCGGTTGTTCTTGATTCTTTTGAAACTATAGCTTTGCAGCTTGTACGTGACAATGTTATAAAAATGTTTTATGGTCCGGCAGAAACAGCAGAAGAAGCAGCAGAACTTAAAAAGATGCTTGAAGATTAATAAAAATAATAAATTCTTATAGAATGTAGAATAATGAAAAATATTTAAAAACTTTTATATAAGCGGCAAAAAGGATATATTGTTTTACATAATGTTCCGATAGAGAGATGTTATTTCGGCAATATAGATTTTTTTATATTCTTTAAAGCATTTATCATATTAGGAAAAGTTAAAAGCTTTCCTAATATGATAAATAGTGATAGAGTTCACGATTTTTACCTTAAAGTATCTTTTGAAAGAACTATTGATAAAATAAGAACAACTAATTTAAGAGGTCTTTAAATTCTTTTTCTGTAAGTCCTGCTCTTTTTGCAGCGATTCCAAGTTCTAACAAACCATCTTTTACAAGAGAAATCAGTGATTGAAGAATACCCTTTTCGATACCTTGTTCCATACCCCTTTCAATGCCTTGTTTGATACCCTTTTCGATGCCTTGTTCGATGCCTTGTTCGATGCCTTGTTCGATGCCTTGCTCAATGCCCTTTTCAATGCCTTGTTCCATACCTTTTTTAAATCCGCGTTCCAATGCTTTTTCTTCGATTCCATCACTTAAATTACACATACTAGCCCAGCCTCCTTTCACTTCTTGTGAAATTTGAAAATTGTATTCTTGTTCTAAAATAGTTTCCTTTTCCTGTGGAGTTAGTTTCATAGAAAAAAGAGTTGATAACATACCATGTAGTTTATTGCCCTTGGAAGCTCGTTCTTCATTTCCAAGACATATAATTATAGATTCCATTAAATTGTAACGAGAATCTTTTTTGGTGTAGCCATAAATATTGTCTTTGTATAAACGATAACGTGTAATTGTATATTCAGCGTACTGTGGTGCATTCATGCAAACCCAGATAGAATAGACTTTTTTAATACCATCATAATTCTTTGCGGAAAATTCTACATCCAATTGTGAAGAAAGCATTCTAGCACAGTAAAAAACAGAACGTGTAGCCAAGTCATAACCAGGATTGTATCGGTTTTGCGCTTCGACATTGATAATAATTTTAACATGTTTTTTTGTCGGAGTAAACGCATAAAATTTAATATCATAAGTGATTCGTCCTTCGCCTGGCACAGAGTCATCATTTGTTATGCCTTCTATCGCTTCTCCTGAATATCCTGGCATAAGCTGAGCGGTTGCAACTTCAGGTTTTCCTTCGATGCAGTCTACAATTGTTTTAATAGAGTATTTGTGAAATTCTTGTATTGTGTATTGCATAATCCATGCTAAAACTGTTTTATCTGCCAGAATCCTTTTTGCTTCTGCATCATATCTGCTTTTCGTCGCGTTGCTTTCAAGAACATTTGCAATATGTGTTTTATTGTTCATAAGATACCTCTTCATATAAGTGGTGTCAGAAGTATAAAATACAATATAATTGAGTAAAATTTCTATATTTAATTATAAACAGGAACAATAGATTTTTCAAGAACATTTTGCTAAAATATAATGAAAATTTGATAAGATTTTAAATTCTAATTTAATCTGTTGTTCTTACTTTAATATCGATTTTTGTAGTTTTCTTATAGAATAACAGGCTTTATCTTGATACCAATTTAAGAACATGGTATAATATCGCCAGATATTATACCGCGCTGATTTGCGTCCGCCCGAAGGGAGGACAAATACATCAGCAAATTCAAGAAAATTTATTTTTCATAAATTACAAAAGCATTTATTACTTTTAAGAATATAAAATATATTGTGGAAAATAGTCTGAAACATAAATTTTCACATCATGCTTTGTATCTGTGCGTTGCTTGATACAAAGTTTATCTATACGAAAAGCAGCGCAGAAATGAGAATTTTTATGGATATCAGGGTTGGCGATAAATTAAAACTGAAGAAACAGCATCCATGCGGCAGCGCGATTTGGAAAGTGCTGAGAATTGGAATTGATTTTCGATTGCAGTGTGAAGGCTGTGGGCATCAAATTATGATACCGCGCAAGCAGGCAGAAAAAAATACGCGCCAGATCATTCGAGAAGAAACTTAAATCGTTGTAAATAGATATATTATATTACTATATAAAATTATTTACGAAAATAAAAAATTAAATTATATATAAAGCAACCGTCTATAAAAGTATTGTCTTTTTTGCATTACAAATAACGTATGAAATGTTGTGCAAAGAAAGATAAAGAGAGGTAGCAATGCAGGAAGAACAGAGCAATAAAAATAGAATATGTAAAAAATGCCTTTTGCGCGATATGCAGGAGGGAGAATATTTTAAAAATATGTATGAGTATATTGCAGGGCTTGATCCACAGATTAAAACACCGGATTCTTTATATGAGGAACGTCTGAATTTGTGCAAATCCTGTGATAAGTTGGTAAATGGTATGTGCAGAGTGTGCGGATGCTTTGTGGAAATGCGCGCCGCTGTGGCAAAAAATGCTTGCCCGGCAGTCGAAAAACGCTGGTAAATTCTCCAATTAAAAAAGCATCATTGTGGAGTTAAATATTTTACGCAGCAGGGAAAAAGAGGACGCACAGATAAATTAAGGATTGACTGCAGAAAAAGAAGACAGAGAGATTAAAATTTTTAAATGATAGATGCAGTATCTTAGAATTCACATCTTTTTGTAATAAAGCATACATAACATACAAAACGATGGATTTATAATACTTGCAGTTTATTGGAATGTGGGAAGATGGAATAAATTTTTTGAAAAACAGTGGATACAGCCAAGAATTTGTGCAAAAGCGTCACAGGTTTTATGGAATGTGAAAGCGCTTTAGAAGGAGGAAAAATGGGTGACAGTAAGAAACAGCGAAAATTAAAATGGAAACGATTTCTGATTTATTGCTTGATACCAATATGTTTGCGAATTGGCTATCTTGTGCTTGTGCAGAATGGATTGTGGTCGGAATGGCTGGATATTTCATCAAATGACGATGGTCAGCAAGCTGGACCGGGAACTTTAGATGAAGTGCAGGAGGACGAGCAAGGGGAGAAATTAGGAAAGCTGGAAGAACCGCTTGCGATAGAAATTTCTGATTTGCCCGATTATAGTGGGAAACCTTATGAAGTGATGAATAACAATGTTCCTTATTTTGGAACGGGATATCCCGCAGAATCGTATGAATTTTATGGGGAACTTGATGAGCAGGGACGCTGCACTGTAGCAGTGGCATGTATCGGGGTAGATTTAATGCCAACCGCGGAGAGAGGTTCAATCAGTTCCGTTAAGCCAAGCGGATGGCGCACAGCCAGATATGATTGCGTGGAGGGAAAATATTTATACAATCGCTGTCATCTAATTGGTCACCAGCTTAGCGGTGAGGATGCAAATGTAAAGAATCTAATTACTGGAACAAGATATTTAAATATACAAGGAATGCTTTCGTTTGAAAATGAGGTGGCAAACTATGTAAAAGATACAAACAATCATGTAATGTATCGAGTTACCCCGCTGTTTGACGGAGACAATTTAGTTGCCGAAGGTGTAATGATGGAGGGCTGGTCCGTGGAAGATAACGGCGAAGGTGTATGTTTTTGTGTATTTGCATTTAATGTACAGCCAGGGGTTACCATTAATTACGCAACAGGAGAAAGCTGGGAGGAGGAAGAAGATTAAACGACAGAGATTAAGGCTTTTGATTTAAAAATTATAATTTTTAGGTCAGAGCCTTTTTCTTTTTAGTCTTTTTTAGATTTTAACATAAAAAGTATTTCGTATCATGCGCAATGCAATAACATTTTTTAGAAAAACTTCTTGCATTTCAGGATAAGCTGTGTTAAAATATATTTTCGTGAGACATTATTTTCCTTGCTCTTATAAAATTAGGGGCCAGAGACCAAAAGGAGGTGCGGACAACTATGAACCAGTATGAGTTAGCCTTAGTTGTAAGTGCAAAAATCGAGGATGAAGCTAGAGCGGCAGTTGTGGAGCAGGCGAAGGACCTTGTAACAAGGTTTGGCGGCACAATTACAAACGTGGAGGACTGTGGCAGAAAGAAACTAGCTTATGAAATCCAGAAGATGAAAGAGGGATATTACTATTTCATCCAGTTCGATGCTGATGCTGCAACGCCAAATGAGATCGAGCAGAGAGTTCGTATCATGGACAATGTAATCAGATTTTTGTGCATTAGACGGGACGCTGAGTAATAAGGAGGTAATTCCTTTATGAACAAAGTCATTTTAGTCGGTAGATTGACAAGAGACCCGGAAATGAGATATTCTCAGGGAGCAAATTCCACTGCGATTGCGAGATTTTCCATAGCTGTGGATCGCAGATTTAAGCGCGAAGGTGAACCGGACGCGGACTTCTTTAACTGTACTGCTTTTGGAAAGCAGGCGGAGTTTGTAGGGAACTATTTAAAGCAGGGTATTAAGATGGTTGTTGTTGGACGTGTGCAGAACGACAACTATACAAACAAAGATGGTCAGAAGGTTTACAGCGTGCAGATTATGGTGGATGAACTTGAATTTGCTGAGAGTAAAAATGCATCGGGTGATAATAGCGGAAACGCATATCAGCCAGCATCGAGACCAACCCCTAGCGCAGCGGCAAGCGACGGATTTATGAATGTGCCGGAAGGCATTGACGAGGAGCTTCCGTTTGTTTAAGTAAAACAGGGGATTTGCTGCAGGAAAGTGTAAGTTTCACTGTGGCAGAACTTTATCCAGCTTGCAGATGTGGATAAAGGCTGTATTATTGGATAAGGAGGAAATAGATATGCCGTTCAATAAAGAAAAAGGCTCAGATAAGGGCGATACTTCGATGAAGAGAAGGGTAACCCGCAGGAGAAAAAAAGTTTGTGTATTCTGCGCTGATAAGACAAACGCAGGGATTGATTATAAGGATGTAAACAAGCTGAAAAGGTATGTTTCCGAGAGAGGAAAAATTCTTCCTAGAAGAATTACCGGCAGCTGTGCAAAGCATCAAAGGGCGCTTACCGTTGCGATCAAACGCGCACGTCACGTTGCCTTAATGCCGTATACGCTTGAGTAAAAAAAACACTGTAATGGCAGAAATGCTGTTACAGTGTTCTTTTTATGCGCAGACCTATGCAGTGGAATTATGCCGCTGGCGCGGCGCACGGGTTGCGCGGCGAGTAGGGAAGATAAACCTTCCCTACTTGATTATATACGAATGTGAAAAGGAACTATACAGCGAAAGCTTCCCATGTAGAGAGAAGATAATTCGATTGCACGCGGACAAGAAAAGGAAATTTACACATATCTCAAAGGTGCAAAAAGCGCGGTAAGAAACTATAAATTTTTTATTTTATAAAATGCACACTAAAATGAAAAACACTTTGGAATTTCAAAATATAAATTTTAAGATGATACACAAAATAAGAAAGAAAAAAGATTTTTTTATTTGGTTATGAAAAGCAGTTGCGCTGTTTTATAAAAAAGAGTATTATGTTAGTATAGGATATCAAAAGCGAAAAAAACAAATAATAGTATGCGGATAAATGCTGAAACGGAAAATAACTGCTGATAAAATACAGCGATAAAATCAGGGTGTAAATAAAGAAAAGAATGGAGGTTTGCCATGTACAAAGTTTATCGAACAGAAAACAATGTGATCCATGAGGAGTCTGAAATGAAACCCGGCTGCTGGATTAATATGGTCAAACCGACCGCGCAGGAGAGCGAAAAGATAGTGGAACTTTTGGGTGTGGAGATCGACACGGCGGATATTATGGCGGCGCTCGATGAGGAGGAAAGTGCGCGCGTTGAGCTGGAGGAAGATTACACACTGATTCTTGTGGATATTCCAACAACGGAGCTGCATCATGAGAAAGTCGTCTACACAACAATACCGCTTGGTATTTTGCTGACACAGCAGCATATTATCACAGTGTGCAATAAAGAAACGCCAATTTTACAGTTTTTTCAAACCGGGCGGACAAAAGAATTCAGCACCAAAAAAAAGATGCGGTTTGTATATCAGATTTTATTTCGCGTTGCGTCGCTCTATCAAAATAATCTTCGGATTATCGATAAACGCAGAACGGAAATTGAGGGAAAAGTGGAGGGCAATACAGAAGATTTTGATTTGATTGAATTACATGAGTTGGAATCGACACTGGTTTATTTTGCGACCTCTCTGCGTGCGAACGGTGTTGTTTTGGATCGGCTGACGCGCTATAAACGGCTGGAGCAGTATCCAGATGACCAGGAGCTGCTTGAGGATGTTATTATTGAAAATAAGCAGGCGATTGAGATGACTTCGATCTATAGAGATATTATTAACGGCACGCGCGAACTGCTTTCTTCCATTATTGATAATCGCTTAAACAATGTTATGAAATATCTGGCAACCATTACAATTATTATGGCGATACCAACGATTATTTCTGGGTTTTATGGTATGAATGTAAATAATACAGGAGTGCCGTTTGCAGGAACAAAATATGGTTTTGCGATTGTCGCAGTTATAACAATATCAATTTGTGTGATTGTTCTTTTGATACTGCACAAAAAAAAGATGCTGTAAATTTCAAGGTTTTAGCAGCATTGACAGCAGTTAAAAAATCGATTGGAGAAGATTTCTCTTCTCTTTATGCGCACCGGATGCATATTTTCTTTCCACGTCCGTGTGCGTAAAAGGGCAGCGGATTATTTGCTAATATAATCCGCTGCCATCACAATCTTTATAGATGTTTGTTATCTCGAATCCAGCTTCCATCAAACCTCCAATTTGTTCGGTCAAAGAAAGGCAAACGTTCTGCGTTCTTCTATATATTGATTCTTCTGATAAATCTTTGTACGGATTGATTCTTTTGATATAATCTTTTAATATTCAAAAAATACAGCACAAAAGATTGACAGTTCAAGGGATTGTGTGATATTCTTTAACTGTATTAAGAGTATTAGTACAGTTAGAAAGGAGGGGTTTTTTTGATCCAGCTTGACTATAAGGATCGCAGACCAATTTACGAACAGATTGTTGAAAGATTTGCGGAGATGATACGGATTGGCGCAGTATTGCCGGGGGAACAACTGCCAAGCGTGCGCGCTCTGGCGGTTGAGCTGTCGATCAATCCCAATACAATACAGCGCGCATACGCAGAATTGGAGCAAAGAGGCATTGTCTATTGTGTAAAAGGAAAAGGAAATTTTGTGGCGGACAATACGGCGATCACTCTTGATGGGAAACGGGAACTTGATGAGCAGGCGGGAAAGCTTGTGGCGAAGGCAAGACAGCTTGGATTGTCGGAGCAGGAGCTTACAGAACGGCTGCACAAGTTTTGGGAGCAGAGTACAGAAAATAAAAAAGGGGAGGGGAAAGAATGCTTGAAGCAAGGGAAGTGACAAAGTTTTTTGGAGAAATCAAGGCGGTGGATCATGTTAGCGCAGCGGTTGAAGAAGGAAGCGTGTATGGGCTGATCGGCACAAACGGAGCGGGAAAAAGTACCTTTCTGCGTATGGCTGCGGGGATATTAAAACCCGATTCAGGAAATCTTTTTATTGATGGGCAGCAAGTGTTTGAAAATATCACAGTAAAACAGAATTTATTTTATATCCCAGATGAACCGTATTTTTTGTCAAATGCCACTTTGGAGGATATGGGAATCTATTACAGCGCGGTTTATAAAGAATTTGACAGTGCGAGATTTCGTGAAATGTCAGAGCAGTTTGGATTAGTGTGCAGACACAAGGTTGCTGCATTTTCCAAGGGGATGAAAAAGCAGCTTGCGATATTGCTTGGCTTGTGTTCCGGGGTGAAATATTTGCTGTGTGATGAGACATTTGACGGGTTGGATCCTGTGATGCGTCAGGCAGTGAAAAGTATTTTTGCAAAAGAAGTGGAGGAGAGAAAACTAACTCCAATAATTGCTTCACATAATCTGCGCGAGCTGGAAGATATTTGCGATCATGTAGGGCTGCTGCACCGGGGCGGCATTCTGTTTTCAAAAGACCTTTACGAGATGAAACTTGATATTCATAAAGTGCAGTGCGTTATGCGGGAAGATGGCGCTGATATTGAAGAACTTTCCAAAAAACTTGATGTTATGAAAAAAGAACGGCGCGGCAGGCTTTGCACGTTGACACTGCACGGGAACAAGGAAGAAATTATGCGTATTTTTGAGGAGGCAGAGCCTGTATTTTACGAGGTTGTTCCTCTGTCGCTTGAAGAAATTTTTATCAGTGAAACGGAGGTGGCAGGTTATGACATCAAATCGCTTATTTTTTAAGCTGTTGCGGGAAGATGCAAAACGCAGGTTATGGAGTATTATTTTATTGCTGTTGGTTTATTTTTTTGTGTTTCCAGTAACAGGAGCATTGTCTTTGAACTTTAACGGGAAAGATGGAATAGAACTGTACACACTTAGAGAATTTTGCGAGTCTTGGGGAGCATCGTCAGGAATTCTTTTTATTATTACAATTCTGGCAGCAGTTTTGCTTGCAATATCGGGTTTTTGCTATCTGCATTCTGCAAGAACACTTGATTTTTACCACAGCCAGCCGATTCGGCGCGGAATGTTGTTTGCTGTGGTGTATACCGATGGTATTTTAATTTTTGCAGTTACTTTTCTTATTGGAATTTTATCTGCGCTTCTTGTTGTGATTTTTTCTGGGGCAGGTTACGCAACGGTTATTTTTTCGGCAAATATGTTTTATGGATATTTTATTATGCTTCTTGAATTTACTGTGCTTTACAGTTTGTCAGTGATTGCGGCAGAACTTGCCGGAAAAACGATTTTGTCCGTGTTTTTAACTGGAATATTATACGGATATCCAGCGGTTATCGCTGTGCTTGTACAGTCGATGAAAGAAGAATTTTTTGATACATACAGCTATCTTTCCAAAGGGTTGGGAGTGTTCAGCGTGCGTTTTGTCTCGCCGTTTTTGCAGACGATATATAATTACACAACTCTGACGGATGATAATCATGGAATTTTTAGCATGTGTGGAAGCGAGCTTCAAAAATACAGTCCAATTCGCGTCGAAGCGATGAAACAGATCGACTATTATAAAGCGGTGCTTTTGGCAGCAAAAAGCGGGGTTGGAAAACTTGCAGTAAATCCTTTGCGGGCGGCAGATATTTTTCTGATGATTGGAATGATTATAGTGTGTGCGGCGACTGCTTATATTTTATACCAAAAACGTCCGTCGGAAGGTGCGGGAAATGCAGTGGCGTTTGAGAAGGTAAAACCAGCGTTAAAACTTTTGACTGCGGTTCCAGGAGGGCTTGGTTTCGGTTTGTTTTTTCGGGAGGTTGGAAATACAAACGGATGGCTGTTGTTTGGACTTTTATGTGGGACAATACTTTTTTGCTGTGGAATCGAGGCGGTTTTTCAGTCGGATATCCGCGCAGGCATCAAGAAAAAAAAGGAACTTGCCGCTGGAATTGGAATGGTATTTATTATCTGTATAGCATTTTTATTTGATTGGTTTCACTATAATTGCTATCTGCCAAAAAAGGAAAATCTTAAATCCGTGTCGATTAATTTTAATTTTGATACATGGGCAGGCGAATGTGATATGGAGTTTCAAAACGACTGGGAATATCGATCTACAAGCGCGCGGTACAGCGATATTGAAAAGGTTTATCCGCTGTTGCAGTACGTGACAGAGCCAGAGAACGGATTTCGAAATGCAAAATTTTCAGAAGATTCGTACTGGCATAGTTTTTATGTATCATACCATAAACAAAATGGGAAAACAGTATACCGCAGATATATGGTAGATGTAGCAGATAAGGAAGTACTAAAACTAATTTCAAATTTTTATGATGATCCAACATATCGGGAGACATTTTATAAAATATATTATCCGGGGTTTGACGATCTGGTAGAAGGTATGGAACTGACAGGAACCGATATTATAGAGAATCAACTTGTGGAAAGGCAGCAGGCGCTTGAGTTTTTGAAAGTGTACCGAAAAGAACTTTCCGAAACGGGAGTAACACAGCTGCTGTGGGAATCTCCTGTTTATGAAGTTTGTTTTATCTCAGAGGACAACGATGATCTGGCGTATTATCCTGTTTATACAACCTGTCAAGAATCAATATCCTGGTTAAAAGAACATTTTGACACGCAAAATAAAGAGAGCGTAGAACTTCTTTGGATCTGTGTGATCGATGAGGAAGAGAACGAACAATATTACTTTAACCGCTGGGATGATCGGGAGATCATTGAACATTTGGAGGAACAGATTCATTATGAGACAACAGAATATTTGGGATTACAGGATACTGTTACAAGACATCAATTTGGCATCGGCAACCAATCAAGAAAAACAAAATATGCTGTCCAGGGGATAGGGATATTTAACGGGATGGCAGATCATGTAAAGAAACCGTCAAAAACAGATTTGTATGATATCAGCTATTATTACAGTCCAAAGGAAGAATGGTCATTCAGTCAGGATTTTATTTTTTATTATTTTGGTTATTTGCCAGAAGAAATTGAATGAAAATAATTCTTTTTTCTTTTTGTTTGTTTTTTTGATGTTAAAAAAGTAGATTGTATAAGGGGAGTGTTTTCTTGGCTTTTTAATTTGATTTTAGAAATAACTTGCTGACACTCCCCTGTCTGTAGAGGAACTGACAAGATACGGTTTTACTTGTCCTTGTTTGTAAAGGAACCGATAAGATGCGGTTTTATTTGTCCTTGTTATAGTGTGTTAGTCTCTCCTGTAATTTGCAAGAAAACTCGCTGTATCCGTTATACCCTGGTTTAAAACTGCATTATATACATCCATACTGGTATATTGGTCAAAGGAATATAATTTACGTGCAATAAGTTCCTTTTTTAAACGAATGATTTGTTCTTTGGATTCCGGTGATTCTTTGACCTTCCGCACAATCGCATCACAATATTCTTCAGCCAACGTTACGCTGTTTTTGTCAAAAAACCATAAATCTACATTCCAAAGCTTATTTTCTATAAAAGCCTCGAATCCTTGAAACCAAACAGTTTTATTTTCCGAATTGATTTCCTCCTTTGTCTCGTACCATGTAGGATGAAATTTATCTATGATAAATTGTGAGAGGTGATGTAATTTGTCTAATGACATAGTTTCATTTTCAATGTTAATATCCAAATCGTTCCATGCCATCATATCCATGCGATAGCTCCCAATAATATGAGGAATTCCATATTTGTTTAATTCTTCTAATAATCCGCAATGATACAGTATGTAATTTGCCTGTTCTTTTATTGTCATAGTGCATCTCCATTTATCAGAAGTATTAAATTTTCTGATAGATTCTTCTTAATTTTATTTTTCTGATTTAACTTTATAAATTCCGATTGTGATTTGATGATCTTTAAGGGAATGATTCGCTGTTGTAGTTTCCCAGAGTATCAGAACTACATTATTTTTGTTATATTTGTCTTGCCGACAATAAATTAACTTGTTGTGCTAGAGCGTATTGGAAAACTCCATGTCGTTGACTAATATGCCAAAAAGTACAAGGAATGATAAAAAAATGATTCGATATTTCAGCCAATTTTTTGCACAAAACGATCCAAAATACAAGGGGTTTTTCCTATTTTTTCTTTCTTTGGAAGAAACTCTGATTCGTTTCCTTTTTGTTTCATAGATTTTTTCCTTGATTTTGTGCAATATTTCATTTTTAAATTACGTCAAAAGAAAACAGTTGAAAAATAGTTGTGTTTTGACAACAGATTAAATTGGCAAGAACTGTGGTCTGTAAGTTTTTCTTCTTATCAGATATTACACATATCTTTTTATCACGTTATCACTCCAAATATGAGCTTCTATATATCGTTCTGGACCATACTTTCCATGATTATTCCAATCTTGTGGATACCCGTATTTTGCTATAATTCCCAATATTTCATTATAAGTATAAAGTTTTTTGCGATACTCCTTACCATCATTTACTCTTGGACTGAAAGTCGGATGGGAATCTCCATATGTGAAAGAGATCGTACTTTTATCAAATTCATTTATATCAATTTTAATGAATGCGCTGTTTTCAAACCAGGAAGCTAACCAGGGGCTATGTTCAATTACCATATAATGTGGCGATTGTCTTTGGATATTACCACCTTTTTTTATAAACTCAGATCTTAGGATCTCTTCATAATGATGCCTTAATTCCATATACTCCGTTGGTCGTTTGGCACATTGGGTATCGGGCTTTTTTGAAGCGATATCCTTTAATATTTTCTTTGCTTCTTCCATGGAAATATCTGATAAATTTTGAAATGGTTTCATGGAAGCGTCATAATAGTGGTATAAAAACATTTTTCATTTTCCTCCCGATATCCGTCTTGTCCGTTTCTTCGTTTTTTCCAATATCGCAAAAATGGTTATACTATAGCTTTTATAATTATTTTGATAGATAATTATTTTATAACTTTTTATAAATAGAAAAGAATAATATATTTATAAAAATCCGCCGTCAAATGCAATGACTTGCCCCGTTAAATAGGCCGGATTTCCGGCAAGCTGCCACACTGCATCCGCGACTTCCGCAGGCGAGGCGAAACGACCTGCCGGAATTTCATTGGAAAGTTCTAAAATCTCATCGTCAGATAAATGATCGCGATTCATTTTTGTATCGATAACACCGCAGGCAAGAGCATTGACTGCGATGCCGCTTGGAGCGAGTTCTTTTGCAAGTGCTTTTGTAAAACTGTTTACGCCGCCTTTTGCCGCAGAGTAAGCCGCCTCGCAGGAAGCTCCGACCAGACCCCATACCGAAGAAATATTGATGATATTTCCGCGGCGGCGCGACACCATAAACGGCACGGCAATATGACAGCAGTGAAGTACGGATAAAAGATCTGTTGTTATTATATTGCTGTAATCTTTTGGTGACAGATCAGTAAATAGACCAAGAGAAGCAATGCCTG
Organism: uncultured Lachnospiraceae bacterium; assembly: GCA_947086895.1. Lineage (GTDB taxonomy): Bacteria > Bacillota > Clostridia > Lachnospirales > Lachnospiraceae > RGIG4057. The sequence continues at coordinate 17,323 of CAMUAR010000056.1, forward strand.
CATTGTTTACTAGAATGTCGATGTGTCCCCAGACTTTGATAAGCTGTGTAATAACGGATTTCATATCTGTGTACGAGCCTGCATCTGCAAGGAAAGTCTGGCAGGTTGCCTGCATGGATAAAATTTCCTGTTGTACTGTTTCTAATCCTTCTTTGTCAGAATTTGCAGTAATTGCGATGTGATATCCTTCTTTGGCAAAGCGCAAAGCGATCGCGCGCCCAATTCCGCGGGATGCACCTGTAACAAGTATGGTAAGAGATTCCATAGTATTTTACTAAAAAATCATAAAAAACAAATACTTTTCTATGTGTTTTAAATTTCTTTATCTGAAAAAATATTTTATTTCTGAAAAATCTTTGGCTTCAAAGTTTCGCAGATTATAATTTGATTTATTATTGTTTTTGGAAAAGCTTTTTGTCTTTTATAATTTAAACTCCTTTCCGGTTTTTTGATATTTGCTGTTTGACGAAAAAAACGGCACAGTGGAAGATTGAAAATTAAAAATTTTCAACCTTGGAATTTGTGCTGCTGCGCAGCCCAAAGTTCCCTTGATTGAAAATGCCGCTTACGCGGCAGAATGTGAGGAAATTATGCTCCGGTATTTAAAAGAAATAAAACAATAAAACGATTTTATTTATGTTTTTATTATGCTTATAGCTGAATTATATTCTGAATTTCTGTGTCTTGCAAGCTTGACATTATAAAAATGTCAACGTATACTGTAAAATATGTTTTGTAAAGTGGTTTTAAGATAAGAAAATTCGCATAGTTTAACAATAAGCAACAAAAGATTTGTTTATTTTGAAATGGGGATGAAGATTGAAATGAAACAGAGACAAACGGCGATTCTTGTAATGATATTTTTAGGATTGTGTCTCACAAGTGCTGCTTTCTTCGCGTGTTATTTTTTGGCGCAGGATTCTTTTGCAGTGCCGACGCAAATAGAGAAGTTTATTCAAGAATACCGCGACCAGCAGCCGACAGTGCAGCAGCCGGAGATAACGCCTGTGGCGAAACCGCAGGAAGCGATGTTGTTAGACTTGTGCTATGTGTCAGGTGAGGAAGCGGCTGCGGTAATTAGTGTGCTGGATGGGAGAAAGGGAAAATTGTATTTGTATACCATGCCGGAAGATACGCGTATTGAGTTTTCGGAAGCGCAATATCAGCAGCTTGCAGCAAAATATCCGTCCGTGCCGCAGATATGCTGGCTTGGAGTGTTGGAGAATTATATGGCTTCGAGTGAAGTTGCACAGGTGTTGGCTTGGATTTTTGGCGAAAATTTTCGCTGTGATTTTACAACCTATCGCACAGTGCCGCGTGAGGATGTTGCGCAATGGTATAATTTTGATGGCGATTTTGTTCAATTTTGTGATAATATATCTAATTTTTTTCGTCTTTCTAGTTCTTCAAAGAAAGTTCTGGAGCGGATTTATTCTTTGGGACTGCCGGTCGATTTTTTTTATTATGCGGAGACGCTTGCATTGCTGACACCTTCCGATATAACAGAGGAGATGGCAGCGGGAAAGAAAGGTAATGGTGGATATGTACTTGATATTGACCGCGTCCGCTTGCAGCTGGCTGGAAAATAATTCTGTACTATAAGCGGCATCCGTCGCACTCGGCAAAAGAGAGCCAATACTTTATTCTTTACAGGAATCTTCTATTTGGAAAACATAATTTTATAAGTTTCGCCACAGAATAATACAGAAAGGAAATTAAATAACAATGAAAAAAACAATATCAGGCAGAATTTTTATATTTGCTGTATTTCTGATGATATTTGCTGCAGCTGGCACAATATTTTATCGGGCGGGACTGGCAAAAGGAGCGTCTGGCGGAGTGGCAGGTTCCGTGTCCGATCCTCTTATTACAAAGTCTTATCTGGAAGAACAGCTGTCTAAAATTTCCGGCGGCACAGGCAGTTTTTCAAAGATCGTATTATCAAAGGGGGATCAGCTTACTGTAAATACAGGAGGGCAAATTGTTATTTACAGCGGCAGCGCAGAAGTGACAGGGACGGATGGACTTTTAAATTTGACAACTGGAGAGTTGTTTCGCAGCGGAAATTCTGCGATTCGGTATCATTTGTATTTATCACCTGCGGATACGTCAGGAATTAAGGCGTCGAACAGTGTGACAGTTTTTGTGTGGGGCGGGTATTCAAAAAAATAATTTAGGGTTTGGAAAGGTTTGTCGAAGGTATGCTTTTCGATTGGGAACAAAATAAGTTTCGAAATTTTACAGCTTTAGTATTGGGTGTTCTGCTTGTTGCCCTGTCGATCAATTGGGCGTTTGATCCAGCTGGAATGGTAACCGGAGGCGTGACTGGTATTGGCATTGCAATAAAGCATTTATCAGGAAAATATCTTCCGTTTGAAATTCCGTTAGGGGCAACGAATATTGCATTGAATATTCCTCTTTTGCTGGCGGCGTATAAAATGCTTGGAAAAAAGTTTCTTGGGAGAACGCTTTTGGCAACAGCGCTGCTTTCTGCATTTTTGTTTTTGATACCAAGTATTTCAATATTTGAGCAGGATTTGCTGCTGGCGTCTGTTTTTGGCGGTGTGATCGGCGGCGCAGGCATGGGACTTGTGCTGGCTACAATGAGTACGACGGGAGGAACCGATGTTTTATGTATGTTGATTCACGAGAAAAAAAAGCATTTGTCCGTGCCGCAGCTGCTCAATTTGGTTGACGGCGGAATTGTGGCGGCAGGAATTTTTGTATTTGGAATCAACAAAGCGCTCTATGCCATTATTTCTGTGTATATTGTATCCAAAGTATCAGACGGAATTATGGAAGGTATGAAATTTGCTAAAATGGCATATATTATCTCGGATTCTTACCAGAAAATTGCAGAAGAAATTTTGGCGTTAGACCGCGGAGTAACAGGACTTTACGCAAAGGGAATGTATTCTAATGCGGACAAAAAAGTGCTTTTCTGCGTTGTTTCTAAAAAAGAAATGGTTCGGGTGCTTGACATTACAAAAAAGCAGGATCCAAACGCTTTTGTGATTATTAGTGATGTCAGAGAGGTTATGGGAGAAGGATTTATCCGTCTGGATGAAGAAAGGGAAAAAAAGAGTTAGATACCAATATTTATTTATCTGTAAGCAAAAGAGGGATCAAAAAGAAGAATTGCCAACCAAATTGTAAATTGCAATATACAATTTAAACAAAATGCAAAAACGTTATTTGTATAATTGCAATATAGTTTTTTTTATTATTTTGTTGTACAATGTAACTATGCAACTGAAACATGTATTTTTTGAGCGAGAAGAATTACAGTGCAATGAAATTGAGGAGGAACAAAAATGGCTAGTTTATCGTTGAAGAATATTAACAAGACCTATCCAAACGGATTTGTCGCTGTTAAGAATTTCAATCTGGAAGTACAGGATAAGGAGTTCATCATCTTTGTAGGCCCATCTGGTTGTGGAAAATCTACAACACTTCGTATGGTGGCAGGTCTTGAGGAGATTACAGGCGGCGAGCTTTGGATTGGCGATAAGATTATGAATGACGTTGAGCCGAAGGACAGGGATATCGCGATGGTATTCCAGAACTACGCTCTTTATCCGCATATGTCTGTATATGATAATATGGCATTTGGTTTGAAGCTGAGGAAAACTCCGAAGGATCAGATTGATAAGCTTGTACATGAAGCAGCAAAGATTCTTGATATTGAGCATCTTTTGGATCGTAAACCAAAGGCTTTGTCCGGTGGTCAGAGACAGCGTGTTGCTATGGGACGTGCTATCGTGCGTAACCCTAAGGTATTCCTTATGGATGAGCCGCTTTCCAACTTGGATGCAAAGCTCCGTGTTCAGATGAGAATTGAGATCTCAAAGCTCCATCAGAGACTTGAGACTACAATTATCTACGTTACTCACGACCAGACCGAGGCTATGACTCTTGGTACTCGGATCGTTGTTATGAAGGACGGCGTTATCATGCAGGTTGACACGCCTCAGAATCTCTATGACAGACCAGATAACTTGTTTGTTGCAGGTTTCATGGGTTCTCCGCAGATGAACTTTGTTGACTGCAAGGTTGTGAAGAACGGCGGTGAATATAGTCTTGTCTTTGGATCTCATTCAATCAAAGTTCCGGCAGAGAAAGCAAAGAAGCTTGCGGAAGGCAAATATGATGATAAGACCGTGGTACTCGGTATTCGTCCAGAGGATGTAAAGGATGAGGAAGCGTTTATCAGCAAATCCCCAGAGAGCGTGATCGAAGCTACAGTCAAGGTATACGAGTTGCTTGGTGCCGAGGTATTCCTGTATTTTGATGTTGACCAGTTCAGCATTACCGCCCGCGTAAATCCGCGCACAACAGCAAGACCGGGCGACACAATTAAGATTGCACTTGACCTTTCGAAGATGCATATCTTTGACAAGGAAACAGAGCAGTGCATTGTCCACTAATCTGTGGATTTTGTCAGAGATGTGGCAGCGGTACATAGCTGCAAAGGAAAATAAAATAAATCAATACCGGAACAGAAATGTTCCGGTATTTTTTTTATGCGCAGACCCGTGCAGTGGAAGTTTGCCGCTAAAGCGGCGCGCAGGTCGCGCGGCGAGCAGGGACAAAATCTTCCCTGCTCGATTGTACAGGCTCGTGCAGTGGAATTATGCCGCTGGCGCGGCGCACGGGGAAAGATAAGTATTGCGGACATGGAAAGAAAAAAGCTTCCTAATATTTAAGATGTTAAGCGCATAGGAACAAAAGGAAATTAGTTACTGGCGCGAAGCGAATAGAGAAGAAAATAATTTCTCTATTCGATTAGAAGATACAAAGCAGTGTTATGATTTTTTAGATTTGTTTATAGTTTAAACAAACTTACGAATCCGCACTTTCATTCTTAATATACGAAAATAAGCATTAAAAAACTTTAAAATCTGTTTACTTTTTACGAATTCAATGATAAAATGAAGATGAAGTTTTAGACGGGCAATATTATAATGGTAAAAAATTTATGAAAGGCGTGGTGAAACGGACATGATTTCAAATCAGATTCTTCAGAGTACAATTGACGGACTTAAATCGATTACAAGAGTAGATATCTGCGTGATGGATACAGAAGGGAAAGCACTGGCCACGACGATCAGCAATGCAGATGAATACGAGAATGCAGTGCTTACATTTGTGGATTCTCCAGCAGATAGTCAGGTGCTTCAGGGATACCAATTTTTTAAGGTATTTGACGAACATCAGCTTGAGTACGTAATTTTGGTGCGCGGGGACAGCGACGATGTGTATATGATCGGAAAGCTGACAGCGTTTCAAATCCAAAATCTTCTTGTCGCGTACAAAGAACGGTATGATAAGGATAATTTTATTAAGAACCTTTTGCTGGATAATCTTTTGCTGGTTGACATTTATAATCGCGCCAAGAAACTGCATATTGAGACGGATGTAAGACGGGTTGTATTTATTATTGAGACAAAGAACGAAAAAGATAACAATGCGTTGGAGACTGTACGGAGTCTGTTTTCCGGTAAGACAAAAGACTTTATCACAGCGGTTGACGAAAAAAATATTATCCTTGTCAAAGAACTTAAGCCAAATGAAACTTACGATGATATGACAAGAACGGCAAAAGTTATTCTCGATATGCTTAACACGGAAGCAATGACAAAAGCGCATGTTGCTTTTGGTACAATTGTTAATGAAATTAAAGATGTCTCACGTTCTTATAAGGAAGCGAAGATGGCGCTGGATGTCGGAAAGATTTTTTACAGCGGGCGCAACGTTGTCGCTTATGGCAATCTTGGAATTGGAAGATTGATCTATCAGCTTCCAATGCCGCTTTGCAAAATGTTTATCCGGGAGATTTTTGATGGAAAGTCGCCGGACGAGTTTGATGAGGAAACTTTGACAACAATCAATAAGTTTTTCGAGAACAGCTTAAATGTTTCAGAAACGTCCCGTCAGCTTTATATCCACCGCAACACGCTTGTATATCGGCTTGACAAACTCCAAAAAAGTACAAATCTTGATCTGCGTGTTTTTGATGATGCGATTACATTTAAGATTGCATTGATGGTTGTTAAGTATATGAAATATATGGAAAATCAGGAGTTTTAGACATAAGCCACAGAATAAAAAACATAGTTTTGCGGGAAGTTTTTGGTTAGAGTACGTATACTGGCGCTGCAGCGAATGTTCCCACTATAAATTTTGAACGTTAAGACAATTTTAACCTTTTCCAGCAAGAAGTCCCCCACTTCTAAAGTGGGGGATGAATTG
>CAMUAR010000057.1 GCA_947086895.1 uncultured Lachnospiraceae bacterium
TTCTAACCATCGGTTAACCATCACTGGTACCACGTATATGTTGTTTTATCGAATTGTATCGCATCCTGCCGATTGGTATTACATCATAAAACATCATACAAACTCACCTTCCCGCCTTTTTAAAGGCAGTCCCCACTGCCTTCCCACTCCTGACAAACCGTACCGGACAAAACCGTTTGTCATTTATTCACTTGTCATTTGGCACGCACCAAAGCTTTCATCAAGTCAGGGATAGACAAGGTTTACAAACAAGGAGGTAAAACATTATGTTAAAGAAAAAGTTCTTTGCAAAAGCGTTGGCATTCGCTATGGTTATGGGAACAGTCAGTGTCTATGGCAGTGGTGTTGTAGCACCAATCAGTATTGTTCAGGCTGCTGCTCCAACTATCAGCATTAATTACGCAGACTATACAGCAACAATTACAGCTACAGATGCAAGCTATGTTTTTTTGGAAGTTTTGAAAGATGAAAACGGCAGCAAAGTATCTGGCACTTATGGCTATAAGCTGGGAGATGATGATTCTGTAACCGTTGACCTTTCCTTCCTGAAGGCAAATAAAAAACAGTATATCCGCGCATACAGCGATGCATTGGAGGACGGAAAGTATGTACGCAGTGAAGTAACAACAATTCTTGCGCAGCCTGCGAAGTTCAGTTTAAAATATGACGCTGCAAAAGGTCAGCTGGTTGATGGCAAAAGCAAGACTGCGATTACACTTCTAGACACAATTGGAGAGAATGATGTAGCAGTATACGAGTATAAAACCCTGTACGGAAGCGAGTGGGCAGGTCTTAGCAAGAAAGCTTTGGAAAACAAGAATGTTGCAGGTACTACCATTATAGTACGCAAAGCGGCAGTTGAGGCAGCAGGTGGCAAAGAAGGCGCTCCAGCCAGTGCGGAAGTAAAAGTAAAGATTCCTGCGATTCCAAAGGCTCCAAAAGTGACAATTGATTATGTTAAAGGCTTAGTAAAACTTGGAAAGAATACAGAGTATACGACTTTGGCGAAGGCTGTTGTTGAGAGTCCTATATGGACAAAAACTTCAGACAGCGCTGCAAAAGGGGTTGAGATAGAAAAGCTTCTGAAAGAACTGGGTGGTTCAGAGGGTGCTAATAGAGGTGGTTCATCTGATAGCACAACAGATCCAATTAAATTGGTAGTTCGTACAATAGGCGGCGAAAAGAAAGCAGATTCAGCATGGACATTTGTTGCTTTGAATGAACTTAAGGATCTTACACCAGATGATGAGGATAACCCTACTTCGTATTCTTTGGGTGACAAGAAACTTACTTGGGAAAATACAAGCAAGGGTATCAAGTTAAAAGCAGAAGGCGGCGCATTCGATTATTATGATGCGGCAAAGAAGACTTGGAAGGCAGTTGCAGCAGGCAAAACCGTAGAAGTTAAATTAAAGAATAAGGCTGAACTTGAGGTTCGTGCTTCTGGTACAAAAGCAACAAAGGATAAGGACGGCTCTTTCTTCACAAATCCAGAAACATTAACATGTGATCTTCTTGCAGCAAAAGTTACAGTAACCGCTAAAGAAACAGTAAAAAAAGGTGAAGCAGTGACTCTTACTGTAGAAGCAGTAGATGGCAATGGTGATAAGCTGGAAATTGGTGAGGACGGCAAAACGGTAGAGTGGAAAGTAAGTGGTGGTGGTAGTGGACTGGAAGTCGAAAATGGCAAAGTTATCCCTACAGCAGCAGGCGAGATGACCATTACTGCAACCGTTGACGGCGTTACTGGTACAGTGAAAGTTACAGTAGAAGAGGCAGATTCAGAAGGCTAATTTAGTAATATCTTTGTTGGCGCGGTAAGATAAGAAAAAGTAAGTTTTATTAAGTAAAGTAAAGCAGGCTGGGAAACAGTTATATTTTCCAGTCTGTTTTATATTATAATAAAAATTTATTTTTTTTATATAATAATAAATTATTAACCTTTATAATAAATTTTATTTTTATTTTTTTTACCTATATTTTATTTGAAAAAATTTTTAAAACATATTTTGCTGTATAGCTGAAAATAAAAAACTACACAATCGTAAAAAGATTTTTATACATAAAAACATCTATAATTTTTATATATTGTTTTAACCTTGGCAGACCGACAAAGCAATCCAGTTTTTTAGGCTGCGCCAGCAAAATAACAAATAATATTAACATTTAGAAAGTAGTAAAAACTATTTTCTCACATCTTACACTCTGTTTTTATGAAAAGATTTGCCGCATGAAAGTGCAATTGGAAAATTTATTTCTTTCCTTATATAAAGATAATTCAAAAATATTTTCTCTATTAAAAAGAAAGAGGCTGTTTGGAGAGAACAGAGTCTAAATTCAGCTGTTTTCTATAATAATCGTAAAATCTTTGTCAAAATAAAAACAAAAACCCATTATTATGTAAAATATTACCAACAACTTTGCTTGTCTGGAAAAAAGTTCTCGCCATTTTTTTTTACTTGTGTTATAATCAACTTTATCATTGGCATACAATGCACTTTTTTCCAATCGATCGTATAGCTTGGAAAAAACTGTTGACAATTAGTAACAGGAAAATTTATAGAAAACAGGAAATAAGTAACAGTCTCTTTTTGAACAGTGCAGGAGAAATGCTGTTCTCCTCGCTTTTTCAATAAAATGCAAGCCGCGGCAGAATATAATTTGTCGTTAAAATGCAAAAGTGTATAAATAAAATTTTTTGCACTTATATTCCGCAAAAACATTGGTGGAAATTTTAGACGGACTGTGACAGAAAGGGGTATGGCTATGCTGAATATCCGAAAAACAAGGCTGATGACAAAACTTGCCATTTATGAGGAGGGAAAGGGAAGGCAGGATATCAAGCTGAGCAAATATTATAAAGCGGATTATGTGCGGCTGCAGATTTTAAAAACGATTTTGTCCGTCACAATCGGCTACATTTTAATTCTTGCGCTTGTTGTGCTGTATAAGTCCGAGTACTTAATTGCTCAGGCAGTCAATTTGGATTATCGTGCGATTGGCATGACTGTGCTGGTGATTTATGTTGTGCTGCTTACGATTTATGTTGTTGGGACAATTATCGGCTATTCGATTAAATATGATCTGTCCCGTGGAAAATTGGCACAGTATTTCCGTATGCTGAAAGTAATGCGCCGTATTTACCGCGAGGAGGAGGAAGCGAAAGCCGGAGGAGAGGAAGAATCCGCAGTGGAGGAAGATTCTTACTGATGCATCGCCAAAATTGATTTAATATTAGGAAGGAATTGTTCGCAGTGTGGTTGGACAACCTTTTGGGATCAGATATTGGCGGACTGCGGCTGCTACAGGTAGGAAAGGGGTATATTGATGATTAAGATATTGGAGTTGCGTTCTCTGCTGAGAGCTTATTATCAGAAATTCCAGATGGTGGTTGATCCAGTGATGAAATTTCTGCTTGCTTTTGTCACATTCCGATTGATCAATTCGGGGCTTGGCTATGAGGAGAGGCTTGGGAAGACGGTTGTTGTACTGCTTGTCTCACTGTTGTGTGCTTTTACGCCTTCCTCAATTCTTGTATTGTTTGCGATGGCTTTTTCTATACTGCATGTGCTGTCGGCATCCTTATTGATGGCAGTGGTAGTAATTATCGTATTTATAATTTTATATTGTTTTTTTCTGCGGTATGCGCCGCAGCATGGTTATGCGGTTGTTGCAATTCCTGTTTTGTACACGCTGAATATCCCTTACTTAGTGCCGATTCTGCTTGGATTGACAGCAAATCCAATTACTATGCTTCCATCTGCATGTGGTGTGATTGTGTATTATATGTTTGGAATTATTAAGGAACATGCAGAAACAAATGTCAGTTTGACAACAGATGATATTTTGCCATTTTATACAGAAGTATTTGAGGATATCACAGGGCGCAAAGAGATATTGGCGGCGGCGTTAGTGTTTGCACTTGTAATTATCGCGGTGTATGTTGTGCGCAAGCTGAAGATGGAGTATGCGTCGGAGATTGCCATTTTGGCGGGGGCAGTGGTCAATGTGTTTGGATTTCTCGCCTGTGATTTAAAGTTTGGCACGGCGGGAACCATCGGAAAGATGATTTGGGGAACTGCACTTTCGGCGCTGCTGGCATTTATTGTGCTGTTTTTCAAACGAGTGCTTGATTATACTGCTGTGGAAAACGTTCAGTTTGAGGACGATGATTATTTTTACTATGTCAAGGCGGTGCCAAAGATTGAAATTGGTCTGCAGGAGCGCGAAGTAAAACATATTAATGAGAAGAATGCGCCGACAGGGAATGACGAGGACTATGAGGATGACTATGAAGAAATTCTTGACGAAGAGACCGGAGAGGTATTTTTCCGTCCAAAGAACGGGAGCAGTTCCGGCAGTCAGATAAGACGGTTTAAAGGGGGCAGAATGCCGTCTCTTTACAGACCGGCGTCGAGAACAGGGGAAGAGAGGGAGTCCAGACGGTCACAGGAGGATGGGCGGGAGCGTCCATAACATAAAATGGAAGTTATCAAAACTTTTTTTAGCGAATATTATGTTCGGCTCGAAAAATTAAAGGCGACAGATCTTATAGAAATCTTAATTATCGCAGTGGTTATTTATTATTTTCTGCGATGGATTAAGACGACGAATGCATGGGCGGTTCTAAAGGGACTGATATTTTTGCTTCTGTTCTGGTTTATCGCGTCAATTTTCCATTTAAATGCAATTTTATGGATTTTTGTGAATGCGGTCGGCGTCGGGATTACAGCGATTATTATTCTGTTTCAGCCGGAGCTGCGCAAGGTGTTGGAACAGCTTGGGCAAAAGGAGATTGTACCGTCATTTTTCGGCGCTGGGACAGATGATAAGTCGGGACTTAGCGACCGGGACATCGAGGAACTTGTGCGGGGCATTTACACGATGGCAAAAGAAAAGACCGGCGCATTGATTGTAATTGAGCAGCAGATTGATATACAAAGATATATTGATACAGGGATTGTTTTGGACGCGGATATTTCATCAGGGCTTTTGATCAGTATTTTTGAGGAGGGCAGACCGCTTCACGACGGTGCTGTGATTATCCGGGGAAAAAAGATTGTGGCTGCCACTTGCTATCTTCCGCTGTCAAATAATATGCAGTTAAGCAAAGATATGGGAACAAGACATCGCGCTGCGGTCGGAGTAAGCGAGGAGTCGGATAGTTTTACGATTATTGTATCGGAAGAGACAGGGAAGGTTTCCATCGCCAAGGGAGGGGAGATTATCCGCGGAATCAGCGGTGATCTTTTAAAGGAGCAATTGTATGGTATGAGAAAGCCGGAGGAGAAGAAAAAGGGATGGTTTCTGCTTGGGAAAAAGGATAAGCGGGCAGATTAGCAGCATCAGGCAGGACAGCGCAGTGTGTAAGGGGATTCGGATATGAAAAAAGAAAAAGACACAGACAGGAATGAGAATGATAAGACAAACAAAGTATTTTCTATGCTAAAAAAGATTTTTTTAGCAGTAAAAAGACATCTTTTGCGTAATTTTGGATGGAAGATTATATCTTTAATCAGTGCATTTCTTGTTTGGATGGCAATTATGAATATGGAAGATCCTTATGTTTCGGTGATCCTTCGGAATCTGCCGGTGACTGTACACAACGAGGGAGCGCTGCAGGAGCAGGGAAAAATCAGCGATATTGAGAGCGGCAGAACCGTTGATATTAAAGTGAGAGCGCCGCGGTCTGTCGCAGATAATTTGACGGAAAAAGATTTTGAAGTGGTTGCGGATTATCGGCAAATGTCTTTGGTTTATGCTGTGCCGATTCAGGTAAAGGTAAGCAGAGAGTCGCGCTTTGCGGAGGAGGATATCACAATTGAGTCAAAAAGTCCTGAAGTTATGCTTTTGACGCTGGAGGATTATGCAAAAGAAACCTTTCGCGTTGATATTTCTGTAAATGGAAAAGCGGCGGATGGTTATTATGTATCCAATATGACAGCCAGACCAAATCTTGTTCAGATTGCAGGTTCGAAAAAGCAGATTGACCAGATTGAGAAAGTTGTGGTGGATATTGATACAACCGGATCCGTAGAAAGTTTTGAGCAGGTTGCTGCAATTCGGGCTTATGATAAAAACGGTTATCTGGTGGATGATACGAAACTTGAGTTTGAGGCGAAAGATGTGGAGGTTGAAGTTACCGTATTGCCGGTAAAAACCATTCTTTTGCTTGTCACCATTGAGGGAACGCCAAGTTACGGCTATGAATGCACCGGCACACAACATGTGCCAACAGAAATTATGATTGCGGGAACAATGGATGATTTGCAGGAAATTTATGCTGTGACAATGCCGTTTGATATTAATATGCAGAATCAGGATGTTGAAGCGCAGCTGAATATTGAAACCTATTTGAACGAACACTATGATGGAAAATATGTTCTTGTAGGTGAAGATAAGTATGTAACAGTAAAAGCGACGATCGAAAAAATGCCGACAATGGATTTCCGTGTGGGCAGCAGTGATATTGAGGTGCGTGGTCTTGCGGAAGGATATGACATTGTTTTTACAAACCGCAGCGATATCAATATCAAAGTGCTTGGCAGCAGTGATGTGCTGGAACAGCTTACCGTAAAAGATTTAAAATTATATATTGATGTGACGGATTATGAACCAGGAAGTTATTATGTGTCTGTCTATTCGGACGCGCAGAATGATGTGACGGTGCATAATGGGACAATCGGCATTGAGATTAATAAGGCGAAAGATGTGTTTGAGGTAGTTAGTCCAGGAAAAGACAGTGACGAGGAGCCAGATTCGGAACATAACGGAGGAGAAAGTCTGGATGGAGAAAACGGCGGAGTAGACCCAGGCGAAGCGAACGGCGCGGTAGATCCAGAAGGTCAAGTGCAGTAAATATCCGGTTTACAGAAACTATTTTTTGAAAATCCAATAAAGTTTTTGATAAGAGATCAGAAAAAAGAAAATCAGGAAAGGAATGGAATGGATTATGTTAAATTATAAACGTTACAGGAAAAATCCGGTCGTAGATTACCCGGAGAGAGAATGGCCCAATAAGGAGATTGCCAAGGCGCCAGTCTGGTGCAGCGTGGATCTGCGCGATGGAAATCAGGCGCTGATTGAGCCGATGGTTGTGGAAGAGAAGATTGAATTTTTCAATCTGCTGGTAAAGCTTGGTTTTAAAGAAATTGAAATCGGGTTTCCGTCGGCGTCGCAGATTGAATATGATTTTTTGCGTCAGCTTGTAGACCGCAGAATGATACCGGACGATGTGACGGTTCAGGTGCTGACCCAGTGCAGGGAACATTTGATTGCGCGGACGTTCGAAGCGATTCAGGGAGTGAAGAAAGCGATTGTACATATCTACAATTCAACTTCCACGCTTCAGCGTGATGTTGTGTTTGGTATGTCAAAGTCAGAAATTATTAAAATTGCGGTAGATGGCACAAAACTTGTAAAGGAATATGCAAAGGATTTTTCGGGTAAAATTATATTGGAGTATTCGCCGGAAAGTTTTACCGGAACAGAGCTGGATTTTGCACTGGAAATCTGTATGGCAGTGCAGGACATCTGGCAGCCGGACTCCGAAAACAAAATTATTTTTAACCTGCCGTCCACCGTGGAGATGAACACTCCAAATGTTTATGCAGACCAGATTGAATGGATGTCGAGACATTTTAAAGACAGAGAAAATATTATTTTATCTGTCCATCCGCACAATGACCGCGGCTGTGGGGTAGCGGCTGCGGAGCTTGCACTTTTGGCAGGTGCAGACCGTGTGGAAGGCACGCTGTTTGGGAATGGGGAAAGAACTGGAAATGTGGATATTCTCAATATTGCTTATAATATGTTTTCCCAGGGGATTGACCCGAAACTTGCGATTGACAATGTGCATGAAATTGCGGAAGTTTATGAGCGGTGCTGTAAACTGCTGATACCAGAGCGCCATCCTTATGCCGGAAAGTTAGTGTTTACAGCGTTTTCCGGTTCCCATCAGGATGCGATCAACAAAGGAATGAAAGCGATGAAAGACCGCGGAAGCGAGATTTGGCAGGTGCCGTATCTGCCGGTTGACCCAGCGGATATCGGGCGGATGTATGAGCCGATTGTGCGCATTAACAGCCAATCTGGAAAAGGCGGCGTGGCATTTATTATGGAAACTTATTTTGGCTTTCGACTGCCGAAAGGAATGCACAAAGAATTTGCAGATGTGGTGCAGGCGATTACAGAAAAGCAGGGAGAAGTTGGTCCAGAGCAGATTATGTCTGAATTTAAGCGGTGCTATCTCAACAAGAAAGAGCCGTATCATTTCAGGAAAAGCCGGATTGAGGAAGTTTCCTGCGGGGCGGAGGACTATGATACCAGTGTGACGGTGGAATATACTTACAACGGTGAAGCACAGAGTTTTACATCGACTGGAAACGGTCCGATTGATGCGGTAAAACATGGTCTTGCAACAATAACAGGGATGGATCTGCGCGTGCTTGACTATAACGAACATGCGCTGCAGGAAGGCTCAACAGCGCAGGCGGCGGCCTACATTCACCTGATGGACAGCAATACTGGAAAGACAACATTTGGTGTTGGAGTGAGTTCAAATATTACAAGAGCTTCTTTCCGTGCGATGTTCAGTGCAGTAAACCGTCTGCTTTAACCGATGAAGGAGTGGGTTTTTGCAACCGGAATAATAATATGAAAATAAAAAAATTTATCAATAATTTTAAAAAGTACCGTTTCTTATTGTTGGAGCTGACAAAGAAGGACGTAAAACTGAAGTACCGCAATTCCGTGCTTGGTTTTGTCTGGACGCTGCTCGAACCGCTGCTTACCATGATTGTCCTCACCGTTGTGTTCGGCACGATCTTAAACAATAAGATGGAACATTTTTCGGTCTATATTTTGACTGGGCGGCTGATGTACTCATTTTTTTCAGGAGGAACAAAACTGGCGCTCAAATCAATCCGCAAAAATGCTGGTATGATTCGTAAGGTATATGTGCCGAAATATATGTATCCACTTGCCGCCACAATGTCAAGTTTTATAACATTTTTATTGTCGCTTGTAATGCTTGTTATTGTGGCAGCAGTGCAGGGCGTGCGACCGACAAAATACTTGTTCGGTGTTTTTCTTCCGCTTATCACCTTGTTTATTATGGTGGCGGCGATTGGCTTTCTGCTTGCAGTGATGGATGTGTTCTTCCGGGATTTGGAATATCTGTGGAATGTTGTGACAATGTTAATTATGTATATGTCTGCAATTTTCTATCAGGCGGACAAGTTGCTGGAATCCGAATATTGGTTTCTGATAAAGTACAATCCGCTGTATTCCGTAATTGCCAATTTCCGCAACGCAGTGTTTGGCAAGCCGCCGGAAATATTCTATATGGTTTATCCAGCAGTGTTCAGTTTTCTTGTGCTTGTGGTCGGTTTATTCTTTTTCTATAAGAAACAAGATAAATTCGTATTATATATTTAGACAATATGCTTGTCATACAATATAATAAGTGGATCAAAAATATTATGATTTGATTTATAAAAGGAGCAAAAGCCGCGTAAAACCTCCATCTTTCGGCATGGATACCAGTTTCCTGTAAGTATTAAAAATGGAGAGATTTGGACGGAATCTGCATACAGGTTTTGGTTGTACCTGACAGAAGGACAGGGAAAGCAAATTCCTTTGAATGTTCCCGCCCATCCCAACGCTTGGTGATGTGAAATGCAGGAGAAACCGGAAGACCAACAAAAAAATCCATCCGTTCCAGTGTCTAAACAGGAAGATCAAAGAAAAAATCTGTCCGTTACGATGTCGCGAATATGGGGCGTTTTATAGCGGAAATATAAATGATGCAAAAAATATTTAGGAAAAGAAGCATTATGCTTACTTTTTGTATAAAAAAACAGGTACGGTGGGGCGCACCGAAACCAATACGCTCGTGGACATTATGCAGAACCTTTTAAGGCGATGGGCGAAACGAGAATCCTTATTTTGATATGAGGAGCGTAAAAATATATCGTTGTCAGGTTTTTAGCTTGGCGGAAAGAGGATATTTTGGAAAAAGATACTGCGTTGCGGGTTGACAATATAGGAATTCGCTTCCGACTGGCAAACGAGCGCGTGGACAGCCTGAAAGAGTATGTGATCAAGATGGTAAAGCGTGAGCTGCGCTATCAGGAATTCTGGGCACTTCAGGACGTTACTTTTCAGGTGAAAAAGGGAGAACGGCTTGGGATACTGGGGCTGAACGGCGCAGGCAAAAGCACGCTGCTTAAAATTATTGCAGGAGTGCTGAAGCCAACGACAGGAACCGTTGCCAGAAACGGCAAAATTGTGCCTTTGCTGGAGCTTGGCGCAGGGTTTGACAAACAGTATACCGGCGCGGAAAATATTTATCTGTACGGTGCAATGCTCGGCTATCCAAAAGCATTTTTGCGGGAAAAATTCAATGAGATTATTGAATTTTCAGAGCTGGGAGATTTTATTAACGTGCCGCTAAAAAATTATTCGTCAGGTATGAAAGCGAGGCTGGGATTTTCAATTGCTACGATCGTGGAGCCGGAAATTTTAATTCTTGACGAAGTGCTCTCGGTTGGCGATGCAAAATTTAAGAAAAAGAGTGAAAAAAAGATTAAAGATATGTTTAACCAGGGAATTACCGTGCTTTTCGTATCCCATTCGATCGCGCAGGTGCGTTCTCTGTGCGATCGCGCGATTATTCTGGAAAAAGGAAAGCTTATGGCTGAGGGCGATGTTGGGACAGTAAGCGCGATCTATGAAGAGGCAGTTCAGGCGGACAAATAAAAAGTTTTTTTTGATTCAAAGTTAATTCAGAGCATAGAGATGATTTATTTTGTTAAATTTCGATGCAGACAGGTTTTAAAGCGATAGAGGGGAATCCATGGAATCCGTCAAAAGAGAGTTTAAGCGGTGGCTGTTAAGCCTGATTCATCGAGGTCAGGCTTTTGTTGAGCAAAAAAGAGTAAACGCTGCTTTGGAGCGCTATACAACAGATGTAATTGAAAATAAAAAACCGGAAAAAACAAATTCCATTTTGTTTATTATAACGCGCATGGTGCGTTTTCACGGGGGACAAACTTCCGTTTTACGCCTGGGAACGCAGCTTTCAAAACTTGGTTACCAGGTAGGTTATGCCGTGTACAAGCCGCAGAGCAAAAAGGAGATGGAGTTTTGTGCGCGCAGCAATCTGGCTGATTTTCAGGGAATGTTGTTTACAGCAAAAGAACTTTCCAGTATGATAAACAAAAAAAAGCGGTGCGCGGATTTGATTGTCGCGTCGTCGTGGGATACGGTTGCTTACGCAAAAAAACTGCCGGGATACCGCATGTACTTTGTGCAGGACTACGAACCGTATTTTTATAATTTTGGTGAGTTATTTTTGCTTGCAAAAAAGACTTATGAGCAGGGACTGCATACGGTAAGCCTTGGCGCATGGAACAAAAAAATGATTGAGCGGGAATGTCAGCCGATTGCTCCGGTTGATGTGATAGAGTTTCCTTATGAAGCGAAAGAGTATACTTTTTTACAAAAAGATTTCCAGTCGTATAAGAATAAAAAAGAATTTACATTGGCAGTTTATTTAAAATTTTATGGGAAACGGCTTCCATGTATTATCCCCTATATGCTATCAGAAACAGCGAAACTGTTAAAGCAGAAAGGAATTCAATTAAATGTCTGTTATTTTGGCGAGGCGGGAAGTTTTAAGGCGCCGGGAGGGAAAAATCTTGGGATGCTCAGCAAGGAAGAATTGAGAAAACTCTATTATCAGGCGGATTTCGGCATGGTTGCCTCGATGAGCAATATCTCCCTTGTGCCTTATGAAATGCTTGCAGCAGGGCTGCCGGTAATTGAATTTGCCGATGGTACATTCAAAGAATTTTTCCCGGAGGGCAGCGCGACGCTTGTCGGAATCTCCGCAAAGGAACTTGCAGAACAGCTGCTTTTGATGATTCGTGAGCCGAACCAGCTGGAAAACCAGATCAAAACAGCGCATCAGTATATGCGGGGGCTAAGCTGGGAAAAAAGCGCGGCGCAGTTTGCGGAAATTATTGAGGGATTGGTGTAAAGGTCTGCTGTAGTGATCGCACTTGCAAAAAATAATACAAAGAAAAAAGTATCTGCTTTGTTTGACTCAGTAGAATCGTAGAGGAAATAAAAGCAGCACATTACAGAAATGAGAATTCGCTATGAGAGAACGATTAAAACGATTGGCGCCGAAATGGTTGATTACGGGATATCGGGGAGCGCGTTATTTTGGGATAACTGCGCTCTTTTTTGCTGCGCGCTTGTTTCCAATGAAAAAAAATCTTGTGGTTTTATGCAGCGTGTGGGGGTACGGGGACAATGCAAAGTACGTTGCAGAGGAGCTTGTGCGGCGCAAGCAAAAGGCATGTAAGAAAGTACGGATTCAAGAAAAAAATATTTTAAAAAAGACCTTAGACGCAGACCAAGAAGAAAAATGGCGCGCCATGCAGATTGTCTTTATCACAAATCACCCAGAACAGGTTCCAAACTTAAAAGAGATCACTGCGCTGCGCACAAATACACCCCGCGCGGTATTTTCTTTGGCTCGCGCGAAAGTCTGGGTGGACAACAACCGCAAGGAAGCGTATATCCGCAAGCGGAAAGGACAGTACTATATTCAGCTCTGGCACGGCGGGATTGCACTGAAGCGCATTGAGGGCGATTGTGAAGCCTTGCTTGGCAGAACCTATATCCGCCGCGCGAAAAGAGATTCCAAAGATACGGATTTATTTGTATCCAACAGCACCTTCTGCACGCAGATGTACCGCCGCGCATTCTGGGCGCAGTGCGAGATCGCAGAATATGGAAGCCCGCGCAACGACAGGTTTGTCCAGCAGGCAAAGCAGAAAATGGATGTGTGGGAAAAAAAAGTATCAAGCGGTACAGACAGGCAACAAGATAAAAAGCCAAGAATTGCAGTCTATGCCCCAACTTACCGTACAGGGCATAAAAATTATTGTGCGTTTGACACAGAAAAACTAAAAGAAGCTCTCTGTGCGCGTTTTGGCGGAACGTGGCGTATTCTTGTGCGCCTGCATCCGCTTGTAGCAGAAAGCAATACAATAAATAATATGTCGGATATTGAAGATATCAGTTGTATGCCAGACTTATATAAAATTTTATATAATGCAGATATATTAATTACAGATTATTCCAATACAATGTTTGAATTTGCAATTACAGGGAAACCAGTTTTTCTATATGCCGAAGACCTAGAAGAATATCAGCGTGAAAGAGGATTGTATTTTCCATTTGATTCTCTGCCATTTCCAAAAGCAGATACAAAAGAAAAACTTTATCAGGAAGTTTTGATGTACGATGCAGGGCAGTATAAAGAAAAATTAAGAGAATTTTATAATTTGGTCGGGTTAAAAGAAGAAGGCCGGGCGGCGGAACTTGTAGCGGAGCGGATTGTGCAGCAATGTGAGATTTGATGTTTGATGGTATGCCGATTTCTAAGTTAAAAAACTTGTAAACTGAGACAGTATAGAAATTAATCATAAGCTTCGGAGGATATTATGCAGATAAAAATTGGCGATTTTGAATGTACAGAGGTGTGGGATGGGGTTTTTTATAAAAAACTTTCTGATTACCCTAACATATCCGATTGGGAAATCCGAACAATTATTGAATTTATAGAATATGAAAAGAAATATGGAAGAGAATGTGTTATAGAATGCGAAAATAGTGATTTGCTTGGTTTGATTAATGAGAAAATCAAAGAGAAAGAGTTCTATCAAAAGATAACACGACCGGAATTATTGACAGAATGTACTGCATGTCCATATCGAAAAGGATGTGTTACACAGTATGTATGCCATACAACTTCCGCAGATAACGCCATAAAAATTTTAAAATGCGGAAAGCTTTTATCGGCATTGAACGTTCGGAATGTGCCTGTTGAGGAATTGATAAACGAAAAACGAAATGCGGCAAAGGATCCTGCGGATTATTTTGAATATATAATGTTTGCATGGGGAAATTGCCAGGCAGGTGACCGGCTGGTTATGGAGCGTGCATTGGAACGATTTCCAAACGAAGAAGATTTGAGTGTTTCTTTTAAGCCAGGAGTGAGATTTTATTTTAAGTACGATAAGTTGATAACACATCCAAAAGCAATATTTGACGGTGTTTTGCCTGTGAAAGTGAAAGATGAAATCGAATTGAATGACTGGGTGTATCGAATTGTTGTTCCGATTGAGTTAAAGAATAAAATGGAACATAGTATACCATCTTCATTAAAAAATAAGATTATATATGTTGAAAATGATTGCAGGGATATTTGGGACTGGTCGGAAAAGGTTTACAGGGTTATAGAGGGAAGTCACTGATTGATCTATTTCCGCCTGTATAATCTAATGTCAGATACTAATTTGTCTTAGAACGTGGTTTGCGGAAATTTTTTCTTGCAATTTGCCGTCTCCTGTTATATGATATAGGCGCTGTTTACAGCATACAATTTCATAATGATGAGAGAATATTTCATAAGCAGTGAAATCATTCACTGGACGTGCTAAAGCACGGGAAAGGAGCTTTTATGAAAAAGCATGGAAAGATTCTGCTGGCGCTGCTGCTTATTCTTGGCATTTCGATGCTTGGCGGATGCGGCAAAAATGAAAATTCTTCAGACGACCAGGAAAAAGGCGGCGCTGATAACGGAGTTACAGCGACCAAAAACCCTTCCTACGGCGGGTCCATCGTTGTTGGAATTACCCAGGATTTAGATAGTCTTGACCCACACAAAGCAAAGGCGGCAGGAACTGAGGAAGTATTGTTCAATATTTTTGAGGGCATTGTAAAGCCCGATAAAGACGGAAATCTTGTTCCGGCTGTGGCGAGCGATGTTGCCATATCAGAAGATGGAATGTCTTACACGTTCACATTGAGGGATGGTGTAAAATTCCACAATGGCACACCTGTGACAGCGGAAGATGTCGTATATTCCCTGAAGCGCTATGCGGGTCTTTTAGAGACGGTAGATCCAGAGGTAAAAGTAACGTCGGCGCTTTCGTGTATCTCTGATATCACTGCGTCGGAGGATGAGTCCGGCAAATCGAAAATAACCCTTACATTGTCTGAAGCAAATACCGAACTTTTGGGATACCTTACCGGGGCGATTATTCCAAAAGATTACGATAAACAGGCGGATGCGCCAGTCGGCACAGGCCCATTTCGCTTTGTGTCCTACACGCCGCTGCAAAGTTTTGTGATGGAGAAAAACCCGGACTACTACGGAGATGCGGCGTATCTTGACAAAGTGACATTTAAAATTTCTGCCGATGTTGACGCGGCATTTTTGGAGCTGCTTGCAGGCGGGATTGATGTTTTTCCGTATCTGACAAGCGAGCAGGCAAGCCAGCTTACAGAAAAATTTAATATCTGTGTTGGTACAACAAATCTTGTGCAGGCATTGTTTTTAAACCATGCGGAAAAACCGTTTGATGATATCCGTGTCCGTCAGGCGATGTGTCATGCAATCAATCGTCAGGAAATTCTTGATATGGTCGCAGACGGCAAGGGAAGTTTAATTGGTTCCGGTATGTTTGCAGGTTTTGCAAAATATTTTAACGCGGATCTTGTAAATACTTATAATTATGATATTGAGAAGGCGAAGGAACTTTTAACGGCAGCTGGTTATCCAGACGGTTTTGAGATGACAATTACGGTTCCAAGCAATTATCAGTTCCATGTGGATACTGCGCAGGTGATTGTAGAGCAGCTGAAAAAGGTCGGTGTTCAGGCAAAGATTCAGCTTGTGGAATGGGGAACATGGCTCTCCGACACATACCGCGGCAGACAGTTCCAGACAACGATTGTCGGGCTGGACGCAAATCTTGCGCCGAGCGATGTGTTAAAGCGTTATCGTTCCACAGCAAGCAGCAATTTCCTCACATACAACAACGCAGAATTTGATGAGATTTTTGCACTTGCAGTAGCCGAGGCGGACGATGCGAAAAAAGTTGCATACTATAAGCAGCTTCAGGAAATCCTGACAAATGACGCGGCGTCTGTCTATATCCAGGATCCTGCTTCCTATGTCGCGGTAAGCAAAAAGCTTTCGGGCTATACATTTTACCCGGTATATGTACAGGATATGTCAAAAATATATTATATTGAAACAGAACAAGCGAAATAAAACGGAATAAAAACACACTTTTAAACTGGTAAATTGAAAATTTTATTTTGCACACGATAGATACAAAATTTTAAAAGAAGGTGAGAAAGCCATGCGGTATTATGTGAAAAAAATCGTTTCTCTCATTATGGTATTGTTTCTGATTATGCTGCTGACTTTTATCGCCTTCCAGGTAATTCCGGGGGACGGGGCAATTTCACGGCTCGGTGTGGACGCGACCGACGAGGAAGTTGAGGCGCTGAGAGAGGCGTTAGGGTTAAACCGCAGCCTTCCAGAGAGATTCTTCAGCTTTCTCGGCGGTGCTGTACACGGCGATTTTGGGAAATCATACCAGTACAGCAAGCCGGTGTCGGAACTGCTTACAGCAAGACTTCCCGCGACCGTGGGACTTGCGGCGATATCCATAATTTTAATTCTTGTTATCTCCGTTCCGCTTGGACTTTTGTGTTCCAGGAAAGAGGGCGGCGCAGCAGATCGGGCAGTAACCATTTTAACGCAGACTTTAATGGCTGTGCCGGCGTTCTTTTTGGGAATTATTATCACACTTGTTTTTGGGCTTATTTTAAAATGGTTTCAGATCGGCGGTTATATTGATCCAAAAGTAAATTTCACCGGATTTTTGCAGTATATGATATTTCCGGCGGCGGCTGTGGCAGTGCCAAAGATTGCGATGACCGTCAAATTTTTAAAAACTTCTGTACTTCGGGAATTAAAACTGGATTATGTGAGAACTGCGCGGAGCAAGGGAAATACAGAGCGTGTCGTTTTATGGCGGCATGTGCTGAAAAATGCTCTGATACCAGTGATTACTTTTATGGGAATGGTAATTGCGGACGTGCTTGCGGGCAGCATCGTGATCGAACAGGTATTTAATCTTCCGGGGGTCGGCAGACTGCTTGTCGTAGCGATCGGAAACAGGGATTACCCTGTGGTGGAAGCGGTTGTCGTCTATATCGCGGCAGTTGTTTTGATTGTAAATTTTATCGTAGATTTATTGTACCAGAAAGTAGATCCCCGCGTTCGGATGCGGTAGGAGTTTATATGAAAAAACAAAATCAAAAAAACTGGAGCCTGATTTTTGGAATTGTGCTTGTCAGTATTGTGTGTGTGTTTGCGTTTGTCGGGTTGTTCTGGACGCCATACGAGCCAACCGCAATGAGTATACTGAAAAATAAACCGCCGAGCTTTGCACATCCGTTTGGCACTGACAATTTGGGGCGGGATATTTTAAGCCGTGTTATGGACGGTGCAAGCACAACATTTTTAATCAGTGTGATCACTGTGACGATCGGTCTTGTGGCAGGTACGGTGGTAGGAGCATTTACGGGCTATTACGGCGGTATCATCGACGAGCTTTTAATGCGTTTAAACGACACTTTAACTTCCTTTCCAAGTATTCTGCTTGCGCTTGTGTTTGTCAGTGTGATCGGAACAGGAAAATACAATATTATTCTCGCGCTTGGCGTAATTTTTATTCCAAGTTTTGCGAGGGTGGTTCGCAGCGAATATATTGTTCAGAAAGAACTGGATTATGTAAGGAATGCAAAATTGCTTGGCGCGGGTGATCTGCGCATTATGTTTGTGCATATTCTGCCAAACACAAAGCCGATTCTGCTTTCGTCGCTGACCATCGGATTCAATAATGCAATTCTTGCAGAAGCGGGAATGAGTTATCTGTCCCTTGGCGTTCAGCCGCCGGACGCAAGTCTTGGGGAGATGCTTTCGAATGCGCAGACCTACTTGTTAAATGCACCGTGGTTCGCGCTGGCTCCGGGACTGATGATTGTGTTTACCGTGCTTGGATTTAGCTTAATCAGCGAGAATCTGAAATAAAAGCTGTTTATCGGTTTTTGAAAAATCTGCAAAATGCGATAGATATTTTAGATGAAAGTCAGAAAATGCCGCCCGTAAGCGATAGAGAAAAGTATGTTTACCGGTTTTCTGTGATTGCTGTGTAAATAAAAGTATATTTATAGCTGCTGTATGAAAAAAATCCAATATGAGATTTCGAAACGTTTTTTGGAGGAAATTGTTATGGATAAAAAAAATAGCGGTAATCATAGACTGCTTTTGGAACTGGACCATGTATCCGTGGGATTTCCGATAGGAAAGCGGGAAATAAGTGTTGTGACAAGAGAAGTTTCTTTTCAGGTCTGCGAAGGTGAAGCACTGGGAATTGTCGGAGAGTCCGGTTCCGGCAAAAGTGTAAGTATGCTTGCAGCACTTGGGCTGCTTGGAAACGGAGGGCATGTTGTTTCAGGAAATATTAGGTTTTATCCAGAAAAAGAGCAATGTCTTGTGCTGAACCAATTCACCGAAAAGCAGCTCTGCGAAATACGCGGAGATGATATTTCCATGATTTTTCAAGAACCAATGACCTCTTTAAATCCAGTTATGACCATTGGGCAGCAGGTTGAGGAAATGCTTGTGCTGCACGGAAATTGTCCGAAAGAAGAACGCAGATCAAAAGTGCTTTCTATGCTGTCTGAGGCGGGGCTTCCTGATACCGAAGCGATGTATGGAAAATATCCGCATGAGCTTTCTGGGGGAATGCGTCAGAGGGTGATGATCGCGATGGCAATGATATGCAGACCAAAGCTTTTGATTGCGGACGAGCCGACCACTGCATTGGATGTGACAATTCAGGCAAAAATCCTAAAACTTTTAAAAAAATTTCAGAAGCAGTATGGCACGACAATTATTCTGATTTCTCATGACCTTGGCGTGATCCGCAATGTGTGCAGCAGGGCGGTGGTAATGTGCGCGGGCGAAGTGGTTGAGCAGGGAAATGTAGAAACTTTGTTTGAAAATCCAGAAAAAGAATACACAAAACGCCTTCTTGCAGCAGCGCTTGGAAAAGGCGGGATTTTGCGGCGGGAAAATGCGCCGCAGGAAAATATTATCGTCAAGGCGCGGGATTATTCCGTCTATTATGAAGAGCGCGAGGAGCAGCTTTTCAGACAGGACGAAACTGTAAAACAGGAAGAGGAAGCGGAAAAAGTTGAGAATCAAAAATCTGAATTGGAACAGACAATAGAACCGAAAGAAATACAGAATAATTTATCCAAAAAAGCAGAGATCCAAAAAGAAAATAGACAAGAATCTGAATCCGAATTAGAACAGCCAATAGAACCAAAAGAAATACAGAATAATTTATCCAAAAAAGCAGAGAGCCAAAAAGAAAATAGACAAGAATCTGAATCCGAATTAAAGCAGCCAACAGCGCAGAGAAAAAATCAGCGGTATAAAATAGAAATGTTAAAAAGGCGTTTCCGCCAGTTTTTATCGGGGAAAACAAAACGCAGAATTGTAAATAAGGTTTCTTTTGATGTTTATGCCGGGGAGATTGTCGGGATTGTCGGAGAATCCGGCTGCGGCAAATCCACGCTTGCAAAAGCAGTTGCCGGTTTAAATCCGCTGACAGAAGGCGAACTTTATTTGGATTGTAAACAGCCGCAGATGGTATTTCAGGATCCTTATGGAAGCCTGAATCCATCCAAAACAATCGGATGGCTTTTGACCGAACCGCTTCGCTTAAAACATTGTGGGACAAAAGAAGAACAGCGTAAAGCAGTAGAGCAGATGTTGGAAAAAGTCGGTCTTGGAAAAGAATACTATCATCGTTATCCAAATACACTGTCGGGCGGGCAGAGACAAAGAGTCGCTATTGCGATGGCAATTATGTTAAAGCAGAAATTAATTGTGCTTGACGAGCCAGTATCTGCGCTTGACGTAACCGTGCAGGAACAGATTTTGATTTTGCTTGTCGAGCTGCAAAAAGAATTCGGACTTTCCTACCTGTTTATTTCCCATGATATGAATGTAATTCATCGAATCTGTGACCGTGTGTTTGTAATGTATCAGGGGGAGATTGTGGAAAAAGGAAACACGGACGCAGTATTTGAAAACCCGCAGCATGAATATACAAAAAAATTGCTTTCGGCAAGGCTGTAAAAAAGAAAATTTAAGAATTATTCGTTTTACAGTGATAAGAAATTTTGAACTATAGTTAAGTAGATGCAGGAAAGTATAAAAGCAAGCTACTCTGTTGTTTTCGGCTGGTACTTTTCTCATTGCTTGTCTATATCGATAAAGATAACAAGCGAAAATAAATAAGCCTACCTTGTTTCTTGGCGGATTCAGGTAGGCTTATTACCTAGTTGGAGGCTAACCACTTTGTGGGCGGTGTCCTTCTTTAAGGTTACTATATCATAATAAAGTAAAAAATGCAAGCAGGGATGTTAAAATTTTTAAATTGATGGTGTCAATCAATATTGGCACTTTTTTACAAGGATATTAGGGTGTGTCTGAAAATTTATTCCCGTTATCTGCACGCCTTGATTTGTGTATTCTTTGCACGAAATTCGGTCAGCATAGCTTGCTATGTCTTTTTATTTGGAACGCATCTCACATAACTCGTGACAAAGGTATCCGAAAGCAGTTTTCAGACACATTTTGGAGTGATAGAAAAGTTTGTTGTATCTCGAAAAACTGCATAAATATAGAATATATTTTTCACGGAACCATAAAATAAAAAGAACATTTCGCATCAAAAATAATGCGTTCTACAACATTATGCTATTGTAAATCCGAAAATATTCCGATATAGAGGAGCAAATATAAAATATTATTTTTTAGAAGCTGTTTTTTACAGGAATGAAAAATTTTTCTATAAAAAACAGAGAAATGTTCCCTTAGTTAAAATGCTGTGCGCGGACAGAATGAGAGGAAAAATGCAGCTGGCAATTTGTGATGATGAAAAAGAAGTCAGAGAAATACTTGCAGAGAAAGTGAAGGAGCTTTATCCAAAGGCAGATATTGTTTTATATAACTCCGGCGAAGAACTGCTTTTATCAAAACGGCAGCCGGATATTTTGCTGATGGATATTCGTCTGCCGGGAAAAGATGGCATGGAAACAGCCAGAGAGCTTCGAAAACAAAATAAAAAGACCATGCTGATTTTTGTCACCGGAAGAAAAGATTATGTATTTCAGGCGTTTGATGTAGGCGCATTCCATTATTTAGTAAAACCATTTGACGATGAAAAATTTATTGAAGTACTTAAAAGTGCTGTAGCACAGTGGGAAGAAATGCCAGAGAGCAAAAAAATAGAAACAAGCTTTGTTGTCTATACCGGCGGCAAACATATTTCGGTCTGTTTGGATGATATTATTTATGCGGAAGTATTTAACCGAAAAATTATTATTCATACGATAGATTCCGATATTGAGTATTATGGAAAAATGAAAGAATTGGAACGTATAGCAGGAAATAAATTTTATCGTTCTCATAGAGCATATTTAATAAATTTTAAATATGTTAAAAAATATGATTCCAAAACAATTTATTTTGAGCGCGGACAGGCATTGATGGCAAAGCAGAATTATGGAAATTTTGTAAAAAGTTATTTAAGATACAATCAGAGAAAAGTAAAATAGTTGATGGAATGGATGAAAACTTGTTGGATGGGTATATTTTTCCATTTTTTCTTGATCAAAAGAATAAGATCGATATCATTGAAATAAACAACTATTTTTTAGTGAAATTGCAATGGAATACAGAGTGTGGTCTTTTGAAGAAGCAGTTTTATTTTGTTCACAGCAAAAAAAAGCTGTTTCATGACATAAAGGTTTTGCTGAAAAGAAAATCTGCCGAAATAGAGTGAGAAAAGTAATTTTTCAAAAAGCACTCCTTGTCTGTGTCCTATTCCTTGCTACCACGAATGGACTGAAAAAAATTCGGACAATGACTGAAAAATTTTTGCAAGTCTGCCGATATATAGAACAAAAGATGGCAGGCTTGCAAAAAGAAAAGATTATCAGATAAGACAAGTAAAATAGCGGATTTTTATAGGAAAGAGCTTGTCCGTGCAGCACAATGGTTTCTTTCGGGATACAAAGCTGTTCGTTGGCGGCAGAATGCGAGGTAAATTTATGAAGGTTGGAGAAGCAAACGTTTACATTAATCTGAATGTTCAAGGAAATGAAGATGCAAAGCAGGGAAAAACCATTTTTGCAGGCGGATTAAATACAGCTGGAAATATTTTGGGCAGTCAGAATGAGCGCAGGGATATTTTTGGGCGCAGGCTGGAGCGGGATGACGCGATTGAACAGCGCAGGCAGAGGGCAGTGAAAGACGCAGTCAAGATGGTGACGGATACATGGAAAGGCGAATCCGGGCTGGACGATAGCATTGAGGAGAGCAAGACAAAGCTTGCGGAACTTGAGGAAAAATCCCTGGATCTGATTCAGACCAAAAAAGATTATCAGGAGCAGATTGCAGAATACGAGAACAATATGAATCTGACGGATGAGGAAAAAGAGGCGTCTACTGCAGGTTTGTATGAGGCGGTGAAAGACTGCGAGAAAAAGATTGCTGGAAACGCTGCTTCCATGGAGGCTGGACGCCGCAGCATAGAAGATATAAAGGTGGATCGTTTGAAGGAAGCACCGATGGTTGAAGCGAAAGTTAAGGAAGAAGCAGCGTTAAAGGCCGCGGCAAAAGACGCAGCATACTCGATGATGCAGGAGGGTGTGGACAACATCAACGAGAAGATCGAGGAAGTTGTGGAAGCTGTTCAGGAGAAGAAAGAAGAGGAAGAGGAGGAAAAGGAAGCCGAGGCTTCGAAGGAAGAACGGGAAGCTGCGATGGATCCAGCGAAAAGAAAACCTGAAACATCCGACAAAACATCGGCTGCTGCTAATAATGCGGTGGAAGATCAGTTGAGCGCAAAGCTTCAGAAAATCCGCCAGGACAATTTGCTGGTTGAGGATGATATGCTTGGAATTATGGTAGATTCGTTAATCTAAAAAAATAGATCATTGGGAAATTTTAAATAAAAAAGCATGAGGGGCGTAATTTTGTTCCCCACCTTCTTGGTGGGGAACTTTTTTATGCGCAGACCCGTGCAGTGGAATTATGCCGCTGGTGCGGCGCACGGGTCGCGCAGCGAGCAGGAGAAAAAGCGTTCCTGCTCGATAGGAAGGCAGACCCGTGCAGTGGAATTATGCTGCTGGTGCGGCGCACGGGTCGCGCAGCGAGCAGGAGAAAAAGCGTTCCTGCTCGA
>CAMUAR010000058.1 GCA_947086895.1 uncultured Lachnospiraceae bacterium
ATCCCTGGAGAGGGATTCATAAATACTACTATTTAATAATACGAGGATTATTATGAACAGGCATAAAAAAACAACGATATTGATATGTGCTTTTTTCATGGCTTTGCACACTGTTGCTTGTGGGCAGGCAACCGAAGATGAATTTGCTGCAAATCCACAGGAAAACGATGCCCAGACAAGTGGACGTACAGATTCGGAGAAAAAAGGAGAGGAAACCGAAAATACAAAAGAACCCTCTGTAAATCAGCCGGAAAATGGTACACCATCCGTTGAGAATACAGATTCGGAAACAAAAAAAGAGGAAACCGGAAACACAAAAGAACCCTCTGTAAATCAGCAGGAAAACGATACACCATCCGTTGAAAATACAGATTCAGAAATGACAGCAGAAGAACTGTTCGATTTATTTATCAATGGCTCAATAAGCGCAGTTGGCTCCACAGATTTGACATCCACATTTTATATTACTGACTTAAATAGGAATCCTGGAGAATGGGACTCATATTCCATCGGAGAGAAAGTGGATCTGGACAATGATGGAGAAAACGAACTTGTTATCAACGGTCCTTATGGCGGAATATACCTTGATGCGCGCAATAACAACGTATATGAATTTGCTGCCGGAGACGGCACTGCTGTTATCCTTTCTTATACCTATTATAATGGATCTGTATGGATTATGTACAGCAACCGGTCGAGTACAGGATTTGAATATTACCATTTGGAAAAATTTGAAGGAGCTGAAAACTTAGTTGCAGAAATGAATTTTGGCGAAGAATTTGATATCAATAATCCAGAGGCTGGAATAAAATATACATGGAATGAAACTGAAATTTCTTATGATGAATATACAACATTATGCAGCAAAATTTTCGCCGCTCAGGTAACATCAGAAACTGAAAATAATAAAAATGAAACATATCAAACTCAGACAAAAAAAGACGATGTGCTGGAAAATCTAATTGGGCAGTATGAATATTTATCTGACTATGGAACTGGTAAATTAATAATTGAAAAAACATCGTATGGGTATGATATTTCCGATTATGAATCTGAATCTTCCTATCGCTTTTTGGCTGATTCCTCCAATATAGAAACTGTAGAAAATAACAGGATATTTATAAAGTACCCCAAACAGGTTCTTTCGGACGACACCGTTATTTTTTGCTATTATATTTTAGAATATAGTACGGATGAAATTAATGTATATTATAAAAAATCGGAGCGCGAAGAAGAGCAATTTCTATACCGCGCTGCAAAGAAAAATAAAGAGAATCAAGGACAATCGGTATCCGATAAAATTGACTCACAAATTTCGACAGAGGAATTGGCGGATGCCGGAAATTCACTGTATGAAGCTTTCTTAAAAAATGAAACCAGCGCAGCAAATCCATACGTTGAAGGCATGAATCTAACCGTTATGGATGATGAAAAGTATGAGTCTGAATTTGAAGACGTACAGAAAAAGTATGCTTACGTGGATGTAAATGGCGATGAAGATCCAGAACTTATTTTTAAAATAAGTTCTTACCCAAGTGAACTGATGTACATTTTGGGAATATATAATAACGAACTTATTTGTTTTGATGTATTTGAGACACATACAAAAAATATTGCGTTTGGAGTGTACGATTATGGTTTCGTTTGGAAAGTTCAGCACGATAATGGCTTTGAAATGAGATTTTATACTTACACTGCCGACGGGCAGCCTAAGGAAGTCAGACGTTTTACAGAAGGAGATGAAGCTGATATTGCAGCTCACGAAGGGGAAGAACCAGAATGGATCGATTGGCAATATAATGAAAATACCAGCAACTCGATCGATAAATAAATTTTGATGCGGAAAACTCATCTTAGGCAAAAACAAAGGGGCTGTTGCAAAATACAACATTCTTACAATATACAATGAAATTTGATTGAATCAAATGTTGTATCTTATAATAGAATGTTGTTTTGCAACAGCCCCTTTATGTTAAAATATCTTTTTATAAATGCTTTTTATACCATTCAATCAAACTCTCTCTGCTTTCATCAAACCATTCCGTTGATATGTATATATTTTTTCCTTGAAATAAAACTGGCTTGCTGTAATATCTGCATTTTTTATTTTTTCCTCGGTTATCTTCTCTATTGTTTGCCAAAACGGGATATGCAACTTTATGGAAGGTCTTTTTGGAAAATGTTTTTTCTTTCAACTGCTCAATTTCTTCCACGGTCAATTTTCCTTCGGACAATAATTTTTCAATAAGCTTGTATGCCAGCTGCCCTGCTGTAATTGCATAGTAAGTCACCTCATTATCGATATCAAAAATTGATTTTACCAAATAGCGCAAGTCGGATGAATCAAATTTAAAATACTCGCACAGTTCTCTTATCGCAGCTGCTTTTGATTGAGAGCTTAAATTCGTGGTAATATAAACAGACGTTCCAATTTCATAAGGGCAGCGAAGTTTGTTTTCCTCTGTCGCACTCCACGAATTTTTCATCGCCGTATAGCCAGCTGGATCCATACTGTAGATCATTATATTGATTTTCCGGTAGGCGTCCGTAATATTTTCCGTTTGCACCTCATCGCCAAGCAGAATCATTTTTAAAATTGTTTTATTGGTGAAATCATAGTCTTCCTCATCCCAGCAAACCCATTCATCTCCCTTTTGCGAATTGTAATCGGTTTCTGCTTTCGGCCAAATACGCCTGGCCAATTTATATAATTGCCCTGCCCGCTCTAAAATCTCCTGTTCTCCCCAGGAAGAACAATGTTTGATATACTCATTTAACCGCAGCTTACTTGTTTCAAATCCCTTCTCCGGCAAGGTTTTCTTTTTTATAAAACTAAAGTTGCTGTAATCGCTGTTGTATGCCGTCAATGTCAGATTTCCAATGGTATCGATATACTTGGAATGCACAAGTTCCCATTGTTCCTCCAAACTGGCTTTCCACTCTTCCGTTAATGTCTGCGGCATAATATGTTCTATTGTCAGTGTCCCATCATTGATCTGCTCCTCCACTGCTACCAATTCCCGGTTTTCAAAATTTTCGAGCCGCTCAAAAAAATATTTTCTGACCGAAGCCTTTGCATTATAAAGTTCAAAAGATATAAACTTATCTGCAAAATCATGATCATTTGGAAAACGGCTTTTTCCTGTTTTATTTAATAAAACAAATTTAAAAATATCAATATAAGCCGCGCCGTCTTTCTCCAAAAGTTTTTCTATCTCTGCCCCTAAGCTGACAAATAATTTATTGTAATACTGCGCTCCCAAACCGCATATTATTCTCCGCGCCATATAACTTTCCAAGATGCCAAAAGCCTCTGTTAATTCCACATCGTTTAACAGATTCTGTTTGTGAGCAATAAACAAATCCATCAAAACAGGGGTGCAGCTGCTGACTTCCAGTTTATTAATTCTGGATAAAACAGCTTCATAGCAGCTTCTCTTTTTTACTGGCTGACAGATTGTTTTATAAAAGCCTGCATAGACGAATAGATCTTCAAAAGATTCTTCTATTGTGCAGTCCTGATGGATACGAAAATTTTTAAAACCAAAATAAAGTCTGTCCTCCCGAAATAAATCCCTTGTTTTTACTGCTAAATAATATCGGATAAATGTTTTTATATCATTGTGAGGCACAAGTTTTTCCAAGGGTTCCCAATATTTTCTATAAAAAGATTCCTGCTTTGCCGCGGGCATTCCTATAAGAACATAATTTCTGATTTTGTCGGATTCATCCAATCCCAGACCAGTGGAATTCAAACTTTCAAAAATCAGCTGTGGGTCGTCGCCATCCTGCGGTTTTCAACTGATATTGACAATTACCAGTTTCATAATGGCGTCGTAAATTCCCCTGATCTCCTGCGCATTCTTTTTTGAAATTTCCTTAAAAAAATAATTATAATTTGTTGTAATATTACTATGCTCGATTGGCTCTTCATTTTCTATGAGACGGCTGTAAGCTTCATCATCTCCCTGAACCAATTTAAGTTTCAATTTTTTCTCGTTCTCTGCATACACATCGGTCAAATACGCATCCGTAATCTTTCTTGGATTTATACCTGTTTCAATATTGGGATTTTCTGTAATATAATTTCGAACTGCCAGCAAAAGCAGAGAAACTGTAGTAATTCTCTGTTGACCATCAATAATAATATGTTCATTGCATCCGCCAACATCATTGGAAACATAAACAATGCTTCCAAAAAAATGAGAGACATAATTATTTTCGTAGACGTTTACCAAATCTTTCAACAGAGCTTCACAATTTTCACGTTTCCAGCTGTATGCCCTCTGGTAAACAGGAATAATAAATTTTTTATCCGCTCCATCCAAAAAACGAAACATCATGATTTCTTTTGCATCCATATTAAGTTTTTCCCTTCTGCAATTATAATTCGTTCTATTGTGGCTGTCTGCCTGATCTGCATTATTTTATTTTGGCTGCTCTTAAAGAACTGCAAAACTTACAAAATCTTTTGGATATAATTCATAATCCACGGAGGACTGTAATTGTCCAAGTTGATCTTTCCATGAATTTTCCAAAACCCGAATTTTCCCAAACCCTAATTCTTCATAGACATGCTGTGCTCTTGTATTCTTAAGATTTGTGTCAAGAATAATTTTTTGATACCCCATAGAATCAAACAATGATGCGATCAGCATACTGAGCAAAATTTTACCCAAACCCTTATTCTGAAAAGAAAAATCACAAATTTTAATACCAATTTCTGCAATGTTTTCCCCTTTGTTTCGATAATTCATCTCGCCTGCTGGAACTTGTTCAATTTCTATAATCAAGCGGCGATGGGTTTCATCGGTATCGTTTTTCAGGCTTGCAGCAATTTCCTCCTTTGTTTGTCCAATTCCGTTTGGAAATCCGGCGTGCGCCATAATTTTACCGTTATTCCACCAAGCGACCAACTGCTCTGCATCCTCCACAACCGCATTTCTTATCGTTAAATTTTTATATTTTAACAGCATTATAATCCCTTCTTTCCTCAAATACAGGATATCCTGTTTTTCAAATATGATATCCTTTCGATGCACAATTCGCTATGGAACTACGCACAGTAAAATAAAGTCAAATCACTACTGTATATTGCAGATTGTTTTTATAAAATCTTTGTTTTATATATAACTGTTATTTCAGAGAATCATCAAAAATTATTGCTTCTTAAAACTGAAACCATGCGTCCTCAATCAGCTCGTTCCAGCAGTATGTTACCCCGCAGGCTTTCGCTTCCAATTCTGAAAATACATTTCCTTCTTCGTCCCATGCTCTTCCTGATATTTTTACCTGTCCTGTTTTTTTGTCAAAAGAAAAATCCAGGATCTCAAAATCTATTTCGTTTATCTCTGTTTTTTCTAAATTTATAGCGGTATCATCTTCCAAATATTTTACGCTTTTAAAATCCTGCGCCTGATGCAGCACCACCACGGATTCTCCGGTTAATTTATGGCGTCCTGTCGCATTATTGGCATTATCTTTTGTCACATGAAATCCATCTTCAAAATATAGGACGATATCTTTTCCAAAATCAATCCCTGAAATAATACAATCATGCAGTGAAATATTATCGTCCTCTGTAATTACCTTCCACTGTTTTTGTTCCATCGCTTTATAAACTCCTTTTATATGCGAAATAAATATTGATTTCTAATAATTACAATAATAAAATTATTTATTTTTCTTATCCTATTTCTTTATAAAAACAACTTAAAATCAAAAACTTGTAAACTGGTATAATTAAAATAAATTATAACAAAAAATTTATATTCTGACAACCGCTTGCTCGGTCTTTCTTAGACCACCTTGCTTTTCATTTCTATGGCTGTTACAATAACGGCAAAA
Organism: uncultured Lachnospiraceae bacterium; assembly: GCA_947086895.1. GTDB lineage: Bacteria > Bacillota > Clostridia > Lachnospirales > Lachnospiraceae > RGIG4057. The sequence continues at coordinate 5,848 of CAMUAR010000058.1, forward strand.
TAATTATGCTGTTTGCTTCTAAAATAATTTTAACGTTTTTGTTTTTTGATGTAGTTTTTCTTAAGGAATTCCTAGTTATATAGTATAGAGAAAATAAATTTCTCACTCGCGATTTGTGCTGGAGCGTCACAAATTGGAATCGCAGAGCCAAATCTAATCGTTTGCTCAAACGCTTCGGAATGGAGGTTTTTATGGAAGACAGCGCCATTATAGAATTGTTCTTTGCCCGGTCAGAACAGGCAATCAAAGAGCTGGATCATAAATATGGAACGATTTGTCACAAGTTATCCTACAATATTCTAAACAGCGCGCAGGATGCAGAAGAATGTGTAAACGATGCCTATCTTGGAACTTGGAATGCCATTCCTCCATCCCGTCCAAGCCCGCTGTTGGCATTTTTGTGCAAAATTGTCCGAAATCTTTCTTTGTCACGTTACTACACAAATACTGCCGCCAAGCGAAATTCAAAGTATAATGTCGTTTTAGAAGAACTGGAAAACTGTCTTGCTTCGCCGCATACAGTTGAAACAGAAATCGAAGAAAAAGAATTGATTCAGTTGATTGAAGATTTTTTAAAAACATTATCGGTTCAAAACCGTGTTATCTTTTTGCGCCGATATTGGTTCTCCGACAATTATGCGGAAATTGCAGAAAAAATGAATATTTCAGAAAAAAATGTATCTGTCCGTCTGACCAGGCTTCGAAAACAAATGCGGCGTTATTTTAAAGAGAAGGGGGTTGAGATTTAAAGACAAACTATCCTATTGCACACTATTTTAATTTTAAAAGATATAAAAATATTTCAATTTCATTAATGCAGAAAAAGTTTTTATTTGCGGGAAAGGAGGCGGCACATCTTCTGCCGAAAGGCTGCAAGGTTTTGTGCCTATCAAATTTTATGAATGCAGAAAAATTTTCAAATGCTCTTGGAAAAATTAATGATTCTTATATTGCAGAAACCATCCATTACACTCCAAAAAGAAAAAGCGATTGGTTCAAATGGAGCGCTGCGGCAGCTGGTCTATGTTTTATCGTTCTTGCTGTATCCATAAGACTGCGATCCGACTCCACAAACGAGAATCCAATTACTGACAATGAAGCTTCCATATCAGAAACAGGCTCTGATTTGTCCACTAGTTCTTCTGCGGATATGCTGGCGTTTTTTATCTATCAAAATCAAAGTTATGTTTACTATACTACGGTGGAATCTTCTCCAAATCTTGTCGGAGATTATCTTGGCACAGCAACTGGATTGATCGATGAATGGAGTTCAAAAGATTCCTATGTTGAATTTGCCGGAAGTATTTCAGGAGATATTTACTCTGTGACTGGCTATGACACTGATTTTTTGCTCTGCACCGTTCAGGATAATACCGTTTCTTTGTATATTAACGATAATGGAATTGCATTAAAAACCGGAAAAGATCTTTTTGACGAAAAGCTTCATCTGGCAGACCGCTATGATACTGTGGAATATCAGACAAGAAACGATTGGTATTATGAAACAGAAAATAAAAAAACTTTTGACTCCAGCTCAAATAAACTTTTATCTTTATTTATTTCCTCGCTTTACGATGCCCCTTTTATGAAAATTTCTGATATTCCTTTGTCAGAAGGGCAGACAAACCCTTATGATGATAAAGAGATCTATCATTTGTTTTTTCATATGAAAGACGGCATTGTTGTTCATCTTCGGCTGTTTGAAGGCGGATACGTGCAGTTTGACGGCATTCGCGGCGTATGTGTTCAGCCGTCAGAAGAATACTTTGAGAAGCTCATTGATACTATGACATCATTCGATGGAGAAGTCATTTTAGAGGACAATTGATAAAGTTATGTTTATAATTGTTTTATCTTTTAAAAACATAGTTTAAATCTTAACAAAATCGGATAAATTCAAAAAATTGCTGCCTGTATGCGGAAAAATGCTGTACAGGCAGCGTATTTCTTGTATTTATTTCTCTTGCAATAAAAACATTTTAAAAATGTTCTTTGCGCTGACAGCAATGATCAGAGAAATTCCCCCTGCAAATAATACAACAACATATTCATATCCCTTGCAGATTTCAAAGAAAATTCCGTACAGCGCATTTCCTGCAGGCTGCGTGCACATAGCGATTGTAAGAATTACGGCGATCACTTTTCCTATCAAATGCTGCGGTGTTTCTGCCTGTACAAACGACATCATACTTACAGTAAAAATGGTTGAAAATATCATAATAATAAAACAACATATTGTTATTGTAAAATAACTTGCAAACCCGGAAGAAAACATTAAGCTAATCCCCATTGGAAATACACTGACCGCCGCTAAAATAAGTAAGTTTCCTGATTTTTGCACGGATAATTTTTTTGCAAAAATACCGGAGCCAATCCCTCCAACTAACCCTCCGGCAGCCAATGCTCCCTGCGCAAAACCGTACAGTTTGTTTGCGAAAGTGGTGTCAAAATTCAGCACTTCTGTTATAATGTACGGCAGAGCAACAATAATCATTGAGGATAAAAATAAATTGATTCCGCAAATTGCCACTAATACCTTTCCAATCACAGGTTTTTCTTTTCGAATAAACGTTATACTTTGTGAAAAATCCTCCCGTATCATTTCCCTCAATTTTGAACCAGTTTTTTGTTTTACAAATGGTATTTTAATAAAAAGTTCCATAAATGCGGACAATAAAAAACATAGAATGCAAACCCACAATACAGGAGTCAACCCGTAAGCGCTATATAAAATTCCTCCAAGAACAGGTCCCAGCAAAGCAGAAAAAGAACTGATTATATTAACGACAGAATTTGCCGCCATTAAATTTTCCTGACTTACCAACACAGGTACGCTCGCCTGCACAGAAGGCTGATATGCTCCTGCAATACCATATAAAATCATCAGTGTTACCGTTATAAAAAGTACCAAATTCCCGCTATTTGATAAGAAAGAAAAAATAAAAATTACCATAGCGGTAAAAAAATCCAACATCACCATAACATTGCGCTTATTTACACGATCCGCAATAATACCGCCAAGGGGCGATAAGAGAATGGATGGGAGAAACGCGCAGGCTGTAACTGTGCCAAAAAGTGCGGACGACCCAGTGTAATTCAGCAAATACAGCGGCAGGGCGAACCGGATAATCGCATTGCCAAACAATGAAATAATTTGACCAATCACAACCAATGTAAAATCTTTTGAAAATAATTTTTGATTCATTTTTCCTCACATTCCGCCGCATACGGCATTGTTATCAAAAAAACTTTATAATATTTTCTCTTTTTAAAATATTTTTTCTTTCCGCAGCCTTACAATCAAGCTCCTATTTTTCGAAGGTATATTTTTTCTCTGGAAAATATATTTTTCTTTTCACAGTTTTATCTTTTCCGACTAGATATTTCAATACCAACCGTTGGTATGTATTTAGGTAAAAATAATGCTGCCGTAGGAAAAAACAATATCCATGCAAGATACTCATACTCAGCTTTTTGCGACAGAAAATATCCTGTATGTTTTTCGCTTTTTACGGCAGTTTTTCTTTTATCAATCTGCAAAATTTTCCTCCTATTTTTTATTTTTTTGATAGATCATCGCAAGCTCCTGCAATCTGCCCAACAATTCATCATCCACAATATCAAGACCAAATCCCTGCATCATCTGTCGGAATATCATCACTTTTCGGTAGGATTCTTCTGGGGAATTGTTAAATATCATGGGATTTGTCCAGATATTTGCAACTATAATTACAAGTTCCGCCAGCTCTGCCGGATAATCCGTCTGAATTGATCCGTCTGCAATCCCCTGCTCAATAATCGGCTGAATGTAGTTTGGCGCTACTTCTTCTATTGTATCTTGAAAAATACTGAAAAGCAATCTTGGATTATTGCCCAGATCAGGAGCCACAGTAAAAATCTCATCCTGAACTGGTCGAAAGACAGATTCTCTAAAGATTGTTTTTAATTTTTCTTTTCCATTTAAATCTTTGCGATCACGAACTTCATCCAACATTTTATTCGATTCTTCTGTTATTTTATTTGTCACAGCAACCAAAATATCCTCTTTTGATTTAAAATGATGATAGATTGCGCCTTTGCTCAGCCCGCCCAGATGATCAATAATATCTTGAATTGAAGTATGCTCATATCCCTTTTCCATAAACAGTCGAAAAGCAACGTCCAAAATTAAATTGACTGTCTCTTCAGGATGCTTATTTCTGGCCATACTGCCTCACCTTCTGCCACGCGGTTTTTACATGATAACGCACAGTGCTGCACAAAAGACAAATTCCTTTTCCAAAGTGATACAATTACTCTAAAATTTTAGAAACGATTGTAGTTTTATATTAACATACTATCAGTATGTTTGTCAAGTAACCAGCACTCACCAATGATTTCACTGTTTACTTCAATTACAAAACAAAGATTATTTTGCGATATTCCTCCATAAATCTGCCGGACTACCTCCGGCGGATAACTTTTTAACATCTTCCCCTTCCGACCAATATAATACCTCGGAATCAGAATTCCATTTATATACATAAGGTAAATGTTCATCCGAAAGAGGGCGCAATAGAATCAAAAAGTTTTTCTATCACAGACATTTTTTCGCAAAAAAACAGTTATTATAATTTTTGTTGTGACATTTCACATTCTTTTTTATAAATTAACATTCCGTTGCCATAAGGATCATCTTCTGCCCCAAATTCTTCCCTGACAAATTTATAACCATTCTTTTCAAGAACTCTTACAGAAGCATTATTTCCATGCATAGCACGTCCATATAAAATATTTATTCCAAAAGTTTTTGTTATAAACTCTGTCATAGCCTTTAAAAGTTCTGTCGCATACCCGTTTCCACTATACTTTTTACATATTCCATAACCTATTTCTACCTCACTGGAATTTCCATCTACCTCATTTACACCTGTATCACCAATCAATTCTCCGGTTTCTTTCAGTTCAACAGCCAATACATAAGGTAAATGTCCGCCATTTACACAATCTACATAAAATTGGATTGCTTCTTGAGTTTCCTCGATATCTGCATAACTTTCATTTGGAATCCACTTTTTTACCTCTTCTTCCAAATGATTTTCATATAAACATTTTGCATCTTCCATTTCAAATTTTCTAATCCTCAAATTCTCTGTTTGAAATATATATTCCATATCTTACTCCTTTCATACAGGCAAAAACACTCTTTATCAAAAAATCCCCGTTTCAGGCAAGGGGACAAAACTTATTATTCGAATTGATACTAACTTAAACTCAAAATACCTAAATAACTTTTCAACAAAACTTTTAAGTAGGCACTATTACTGCCTTTTGTCAGTTTGTCCAGACCTACTAATATAATAAATTTTTCAGCAAACTCCTTACCTGTCAAATCACTTGTTAAAAGATAAGGCAAACAACATTCGCACACCATTTCACTTGAACCCGAATCAGAGAATAAACATAATGCACATTGAAAGAATTCATTGTCGATTCTGTCACAATATTTTTCATAAACCACAGAATATCCTTCTTGTCTTGCCGTTTCCGTCATTTCACAGAGCAAGTCAATTGTTTTCATTATTTCCGTTTTCTCACTCTCTGTACAATGCATTCTCTCCAATACTTTCTCGCATGCCAGCAACGACACCATATTATTTATTTCCATATACTTATCTCCTACTACAATATTTATGGTTCATAGTCCTTATTCCATCTTATTACTTCAACAATTATAAGATGCTGGCAGCCATCACCTGTATCTACAATCCATAAGTATCATTTTTATTCTATCTGTTGTAGTTTGGATTGTCAACACTTTTTAGAAAAATCATCTGCAATATTCTTCTAAGACGAGCAGCCCACCAAAAGCTGTTTTCATACACACCCTAATTGCAGCAGCCAGACTAAAATTCACTTATTTATGGCTGAATCATTGGTGCCAAAAATTGATATCCATCTTTTGCAGCCCAAACCCACAATTCATAATTATAAAATCCACACTTTCTATAAAACTCGACCGTTCCTCCAACGCAGATATCATTTGACTTATCTTTACACCGTTTTATTGTTTGTTCAAGTAAAAAGCGTCCTGCCCCTTTGCCATGATAATTTGGAGATACATAAATCCAGTCCAAATCCGTTTGCTTTACTTCTTCGTTATATTCAGATATACTTAAGGCAATCAGCTCTTTGGATCCCTTGTCCTCAACAAAAAACCAGAGTGATTTATCAAAAGCAGAATACTTTGTCATTCTTTTTATATTCCCGGCATTTAGCCAGTTATTCCCCTGATTGATCAAGTCTGCCGCTTTTTCATAATGCTCTTGTTTCGTAAAGTCAAAATTTACTGTACTATATAAGGAATTTTCATGATTCGGCGGTTGGTAATCAAAATTATATCTAAGATTCCAATTACGTGATTCCCGAAATCCTACAAGCTGGCTTTTTAAAGAATCAAAAACATTTGCTGGCAGGCTAATGGCATCGAAACGATTTAACTCATCTATGCTGATATGCATTAAATGATCCGGGGAATAATAAATCAACAGATGCTTATCACGAACCATATAATAACAGTTATATTCCGGCAAATAATAAGTCTCCCCGCTTTCAATCAGATGTTTCATTTTCCAATAGGCGAGTGCAGCAATATAAGGAGTTTTTGCCAAGTATAGTTCTTTGTATTTTTTCAGAAATGCTTCTCTTGAAATTAGCATTATATTTTTTTCCTCTCTTATTTTAAGAAACTGCGGATTCGTTTGCTAAAATAAAACCTTCTTTTTCGCTCCAATAAATCCTATTTCTGCCAGCCAATAAGACAAAATCCAATCTTATAAACCAAGATCTGCACCAAAATTTCATTGCTTTGTGATTAAAAAATACTGTATCATTGGTCCTACAATTTCCTTTTTGTTGATGATAAAGTAAGCATCAAGTATTGTTTCAAATTCTTCTACCGATAAATTAAATTGATCTTCTCTGCCCAAATATTCTTCTATCCGCTTTGTAATCTCGAATTCAGGACTCCCAATATTCGGAATATCAAGAACAAATCTCCCATTTGGTTTCATAATACGGGAAAACTCTGCAATCGCCTGCTGCACATACTCTTTTTCAAAATATTCCAAAGAACCTACGCACTCACCAAGATCAAAAAAAGATATATCGTATGGTGTTTCATGCATACTGCAACAACACAAATCACCAACTGTTAAATGATTTTTTTTCGCATATTCCTGCAGCAATTCAATTGTTTTGCTGCTGATATCAATCCCATAATATGTAGATGTCCAGTCTTTATACCCTGCAAACATCAAATTTAGGCAGCAGCCTAAATCAATAAATCTCATACCAACCGTCGGGGCAAGATACTCAACAATCTCTTTTCGAGCACTATCGGAAAGTGTTTTGTTTGTGCGCATTTGTTCAAACAAAGGATAATTGGGATGACTTGTAATATAAGATGGGAAGTTGCTGTAGGAATCAATGCCCTTTTTTCCTAAATCAATGCCTTTATCATACGATTTTGCAACCAGCTCCAATTGTTTTTTCATTCTTTTCCTCACAATCCTTGATTCCTTGTTTTTTTGCAGTTTTTAAACAAACGAAAAATTATCCTTTGATTCAAATATTTTTCTTCTCGTTATTTACAACTGTATATTTGGGATTTTTCTATTTTATCCATACAAGAATAAGTAATCAAATACTCTGAATCATATTCTCAATAACGCATTCTGACACCAATGAAACAATAAGAAAAAAGCTTTATCAAAATCATAATCGCTATTATTTTGTAATGATATACTCAATTCCAAAACCGTTTTATCCTCATCTTGTACGCATTCAAGCAACTCCCGTTTTGTTGGAACAAATTTACCACTGCTCAGATAATATAAATGCTGCATAATAAAAAATACAGATTTACAAGTGATCGGCAGATTTGAAATGTTATACTCCCTGTCAGCGTGTATATAACGGTGACAAATTTCGTGATAGAGATTATTCAAACTTAATTTTACATAGTTTCTTTCATCTTCCATGCCGTATGCAGGAACAAGTTTTTCTAATTCTCCGTAATAATCTTTTGTCGTATTCAGCAAATGGCATATTTCCAGCGGATTCCAATGCTCCAAATCCGTTTTACTGCAAATAAACCCGCAAGATTTATCAAAATTTCCTACCGAAACAAGTGCTTTTTGATAGGTTTTCAAATCCTCAGCCGAAAGATTGTCAATCACAGCCATAATATCAATATCACTGTTTTTCGTCTGTTCCCTGCGAAGATAACTGCCCTGCAATCCTATATACACCAGTCTTTCTCCAAATACCTCTTTTAATAGATCGGTTAATTTATCGATATATTCCTCTATTCTAAACATTCTGAATCACCTATTTCTTCATTTCCAAGATAGTTTTTATATTCTTTTCCCTTATAAAAATTCATTATTGGGCGGCGAAGTTTTGACGGAAACAGTGGTAATCTATTTAATATAGATAAATCCAACCATTCAAATCCAATTTGGTTCCTGTCCTTATGAAGTGCTGCATTCTTTGCTTCTCCCAGACCATCACATAAAAATACCAAATCAATTCTATGAAAGCTCTCGCCGTGAACTCCCTCTATAACAAAAAGCAAGTCTTTGCATTGAACCTCTATTCCCGTTTCTTCTCTAACTTCTCGTTCAACAGTCTGTGGAAGCATTTCCTCGCTGTCTTGACCGCCACCAGGTAAAATATACCATTCTTCTTTGCCGTCCTTTAACTTTATTGCAAGCAATTTACCATTTTGAAGGATAACTGCTTTTGCAGAAGTTCGTATTTGCCTTGACATCGTTATAATCCTCTTAATATTTCTGTTCAATAATTTATTCTATGTATCTTTCCAAATCACGGTTGACAATTTGATTATACCACTTTTATTTTTCATTTTCTACAAAAATATAGGACATAGCAAAGTGCCGCACCATAACTTTCTTTTCCATATTGGTTATATCCTGTCAATCTTCTTTCCTGGAGTGTGTTTGAAAATTCTAATCGATTCATCAACTTGCCAAAACAGGAGAAAAAATAAAGAAAGATTGGGAATATTTTTTCTTTCTTTGGAAGAAAATCCAATTCGTTTTTTCTTGTTTCATGGATTTTTCCTTTGATTTTGTGCAATTTTTAATTTTCAAACACGCTTTAGTATGGATACACCTTCGACACATCTATTTTAAAGAAATTTCAAAGGTATGCCATATCAAGCTTTCCAATTCAAGCTTCTTAATTAAAAATTACCTCCCAGCAAGAAACGCCCGTCCTGGTTACAACAGGGCAGACATTGTTTTTTTGCTTGTTTTTTTCTTGTGAACCTTATTCTTTATAATTAGAAAAATACAAAAAAGATAAAATGCTGATCGGGCAAAAATACAAGCACCAAATTTCCAATACTGCTATACCTACCCACTTTGGACTGTCTGCTTTAAATATTCCAAGCATTGGAATAATCAAACAGGATATAAAAAATACTCCATGTACCATAAGCAGATATTTCAGCCACTGATCTATTTTTGTCTGTGGTTTTATTGTCAATCCAGCAAAGAATGCAGCCAATGACATAACCCCATACCCCAGCAAGTCATAGTTAAACAACAGTCCACATTGCTGAAAATCAAGAAGTACAGCCGCTTGTTGTGTTAAATCATTGAATCGAACGGTTGTCAGCTGTGCAAAATAGACCAATAAAATGATCGTTGTATATACAGCGGAAAAAGCCACCGAAATATATCCTGCTAATTTTGCTTCTTTTTTAGCAAAGTAAGCATATCCACATATTATTAATACAAAACTAAATGCAATAAACATAGAAGAAAAATAACTGCCATAATTAAAACCAACTAACATGGACAGGGCAAAACAAAATACTGATATAAAATTAACAACAGCCCCATACATTCCTATTTTCTTATTCATCATGTACCGTTCCTTCAAAAAGAATATCGACCAATTTGCCGATGTACGCCGCTCTGTCCTCATTTTTTGTAAAATCATAACCAAGTAATTGTTTGACTGTTTCATTTCCCAAAAAAGCTGCCTGCATTGCAGCAGTAAGAATAAATACAAACATAGCTTTATCCTTATTTGATATACCATCCTTTAAAGACAGCAAAAAGCCCTGCTGTGTAAGTACAGAATTACAATTTCCCGTATAATCTTGTAAATCACCCAAAATAGAAACGCGGGAAATAGCGAAATGCTCAAACAGAAAATCAAAAACATAGGTTGCCCAAGCTGCCAAACGCTCCTTGTCCGTCTGGAACTCCTGCTCCATATGAAAACCTGCAACTACTCCGCCAATAATGCGCTGTACACATTCCGTTATCAATTTTTCTTTACTTCCAAAATGATAGTTGATTAACCCTAACCCAACGTCTGCTTTTGCTGCAATCATACGGGCAGTAATAACTTTTATATTGCCATTGTGCTGTTCAATCAATTCGGTTGTTGCTTCCATAATACGATTTTTTATATTTGCGTTTTTGTCCACGGCAAATCCTCCTTAAACATTGTTCAACAACACTATACTGAACAATGTTCAAAAAGTCAATAGATTTTCCAATACCTCCTTTTATTTTACATCAAATATCCATTAAAAAAGAGTTTTTAACTTTTTTAGGAGAATTTCTGAGAAACTGCCAACCCCGGACAAAAAGCTCGCCGCTGACATGACCTGCCACTACCTGCGGCATGTTCACTTCTGAAGAGAAATGTTTGGAGTACCATCGCTTATAGATGCTTTCTTCGAATCTCTTCAAAAACTGGCAGATTGGCATTTTGCACGCTTTCCATTTTTCAATTACAGTTTGTGGGAATTTAAATAATAATGAGGATGTATCGTTGAAAAAATCCCTGATTTCGGAAATGTTTTTTTGACGCTCTGTGATAAAATATCTTTCGAAAGAACTTCTGCAGAAAGTGCTTTTTAAACAATGTTTCAGGAAACTTACTATAAAAAGGACGTATGGTTTTGGATAATCTCGACAGAATACAGCTTACGCTGGACTATATGGAACAAAATTTAAAAACAGAAATACAGGGAAAAGAGCTGAGCAAAATGGTCGGTTATTCGGAAACTTATTACAGTGAACTTTTCAAAAAAGTAACTGGTATCCCCATAGGGCAGTATTTGACACGCAGAACGCTTGCTCATGCCATCTGTGAAATGAAACTGCGCTGGAATACGGCTTTGATACTTATGCCGGTTTCTACCGGGCTTTCTGCCGGGAATACGGATGCAGTCCAGCCGTTTACCTGAAAGATCATAATCCTGTCAGACCTTACAGAATCAATTTAAAGCAGGAGGAAAAAATAATGTTATCAAAAAAAGCAATCAGAACAATTCTGGCACATTGGGAAATGGAACAGGAAACAATTAGTGAAATTTATTACGAAGGGAGCGGCAGAAGCAGTGCAGATTGCTTTTCCTAATTGGGTATGGTATAATTTCCCCAGTACAAACCGACAAAAGCAAATTTTGTAAAGGAGCATCAAGCATGATACATACGGAAGTGATAAATGTTGTACCGTTTGAAATGAAATATCTGTTGGACTATTATTATGGATTTAATCATGAAATAACAAAATTCCAGTGACCTGATCCGTTTGAAACCAGCGATAATGCAAAAGATATGTTACAGGTATTCCTAAATGAAATGGAAAAAGAAGAAACATTGTTATTCTCCATTCTTTCAAAGAATGATAAGTTTCTTGGCAGTGTTGAGGTTCATGGGCTTACTGGAGAGTGTCCAGAATTGGGTATTTGGATAATAGAAACAGAGCAGAAAAAAGGTTATGTATACAAAGCATTAAATGAAGTCCTTAATTATGTCATCACAAAATATGGCAAAGATTCATTCTTCTATGAAGCGGATATCCGTAATATAGCCAGCACAAATTTACTACGCAAATTTGAGAAGGAATATGAGATTATTGAACATGGATTTGAAAAATCAACTACAGATTCTGGAAAGGTACTTGAGCTGCAAGGATACATTCTTAAAGCAAAAAAGTGTTAATATGCAATAAAATGATATATTTAAGTTTATTGGTCTAATAAAACTCCAAAACAGGGCGGCAGGGCAGGTGTTGTCTATCCCGCCGCCCTGTCTGTTATCGCTTCATATCATGCGTCCTGCGGGGCTGTTGTTCCCACTGTTTCTGCCGCAAGATACCGTAAACGCTCTTTCTGATTTTCTCGGTTTCTTTCACTTCCTCTGACATAATATTGATGAACGGCGCAAACTCCAATGTGTCAGGCTTTTCGCTGTCTATTCCGTTGTTGACCGCGATAAAGCGCACGTTGTTTCTGCGGAAAATCTCCATAGCGTTTCCCACTTGGAGATAGCCGCGCCCCAACGGGTCATGTCTTTCATAATGCCCACGCCGACTTTGCCGTTTTCCACGTCCTCTATCATGCAGGAGTAGGCAGAATGGTCAAAAAACCTGCTAAAATAGGTTCAAAAGAAATCTTTGATGGACAGTATAAGTAATGTGCATGTAATGATTACTAACAAAGCTACCAAGATCCGTTCAACATTCAATTTGATTTTCGAGTTTATCTGATTAGTTTCTATTAAACGAGCGCATCTTAAAGCTATAACAATAGGTTTATATAAAATCATAGTAATCGCTACATTTAAGCCGCCTTTAATCAAGTTAAAAGGAAGAAAAACCGGAATCAGCAATTCGACAACCGCCTCTCTTGGATAACCCATATAAATAGGAGTGATTAAATAATTCCAAAGCAACATTACTAAGACCATACAACCCCACCCACAAAACAGCCCGATTATGGCTCCCGATCGTTTGCGTTTTTTCTTGTAGACAAATGCAGCGGTACACGCAAAGGAACAGCTTGAAATAACATTCATCAAGAACCCCAGAATACCATTTTCGCTTATAGTAAACATCTCAATCAAAGAAACAATTAACGCGACAGAAAATGATGTGAGTGAGCCGAAAATCAATCCGCTAATTGCAATGATAATATCTTTTGGGTCGTATTTCAAAAAGAGTACAAGCGGAATACGTCCAATTACGGCAGCCATATAGGCAAAGGCGCAAAGCATACCTATTGTTGTAAGTTTCTTCGTTTTACTGTTCATTAAAAATACCTCCTAAAAAATTAACACCGAAAAGCAATGGAATGCCTTTCGGTGTTACAATTTTAAGGTGTATTGAAAAATGTCAACAAAGCATTTAACAGATAGACAAAAAAGTGCATATTATCAGAGGAATTCTGACATATCCAATACACCTTCTTTAATCCAGACTATACTGTCGGTTTTGGACTTTCACCAAATCAGCATCTACACGCTCGCGGACTTTACCGCCGATCGGGAATTTCACCCTGCCTTGAAGACATTCCTTGTATTCAATTGTCGTTCCTCATTATAGATTTATTTTTCACCAATGTCAATAGATTGCTTGTCAAAATTTTTAGATCCAAAATAGAGCCAGTCAGAGCCGCCATTTTCTTCTTGTCCGCCCTGATCTACATGGTGCTGGCACCATGTAATTATTATACTAAAAAGATTTTTTTCTGTTTTTCCTCAATTTTTCAAATATCGCCATAACGTCTGCCTGTGTTGAAGTGAACTTTATGCCGCGTTTTAACATACCCATAACTTTTCTTGCTTTCTGCTCAATCTCTCTGGTGGTATGCTCACTTGTCAATATCATATAATTTCCATCAATTATGTAGTGCATCTCAATGTATTCTTTTGTTATCGGGAATATATATTTTATCAGAAATACACTTTCCTGGCTGTCATCCAATTTAACTATATGGAGAATATCACAGTGTTTCCCCGCATCCGTCTTTTTTTCTACAAATCAACACTTTTATAATATTTTTGTGTAATTATATTTTCTGGAAAAACATTAAGTTGAACTGCATCTACTTTAGTTATATTAAAAGCATATTCAATAGCCAGTTGTAACATATGGACTAGCACCAAACATAGCTGTTTCTTCCAAACATTACATTGTCAAAATATTCTTTCTCGGCGTGTTCTTTGTCGTTACTAACTATATTTATTTAAGTTTTATACAAATACACGCCCATTTTTACATCAATTACATCATTTATAATGGCTTGCTGATTTTCTGTTGCCAAAATGTTGCCACGCATTTATTATAGCAAATTCCGGTAATTTGGCAACCTATTTTTGAAATGTTACGCAATAAAAGCCATTTTTGATGATAAAAGTGCAAAATATCCCCTAAGTCTATTTTATGTTTGAAAATTCTCACAAAATAAGGCTTTCAAAACGTCTAATGCGTAACACAATACACTTTTTCCTTATTCACCCTTATTACATGGTGCTAGCACCATGCATAACTAATCATTAAGGAAAACAGCCATATTGCTCCTGCGAAAAATATTGTCGCTATTTTCAAACTTACTCTATATATTTTCATTTCCTAAATACCCTTTCATTAAATTCATAGCCAATTCCATTTGTGGGCTTATCCATTTATTTTTATGATAAATATAAAAAGAATGATACTTTTTTTCATCAAGTTCCGTTTTAATCGGCATAAGAGAACCGTTTTTCAATTCTTCCCCGATAGAATATGTGGGAACAACTGCAATTCCCAAATTATTCATAACACATCTTTTTACAGCTTTTATGCTTTGTACTTTCATGGGTGCATTAAGAACAATGTCTTTTCTGGCAAGGTATTTATCCATATCCAACTGATAATACCCGTCTGGCTCATTACAAATCAAACTTATATGAATTAACTTTTTTTATTCCCGATGGGTTTCTTAATCCAAAATCTATCTGTTTGCCGTTGCTCGTTTTTAGATATTGGTATATTTCCGCAAAAAACTCTAAACAATCGCCAACTTGATAATCCCCAAATCTCTCAACGGACATCCAAACATGGTCTTCCTTTCCATCAAAGCACTCCCCATCCATATACATACCGCTTACATAGATACGCTTGAAACAGATATTCTTTTTGGTTATCCTCTCAATCTGTCCCTGCTTCTGTTTTGCTAAGGAGAAATGTGGATACTGCTAAAATGTCCAGCCCGGAAATTCCGTGCTTGTTGGCTTCCATAAAATACAGGACAAAAAAATATCTGACCAGCAATAACTTTGTGTTTGCCAGAACCATACCAGCCGACGGTAGCCGTAGTCTGAGGATGACATTTGGCGCATTGGTATCGCTACAGGGAAGCCTGCGGCAGTTTGCCAAGGTACAATGCCAGGGATCGCATTGTGGGCAATAAAACTTTCCAGCCACTTAGGCAAAACAACGCTTGTTCGCAGGCTTCTCCTGTATTATATCTGGCTTGGAACTCTATCAGGGTATAGGTGTCTGATCTGGAATTAGTACGTTTTTTTATAGAAATACCCATCTTATAAATGATGGGACGACCATACCATTAATTGAGTTTAATAAACTTCCCCAGAAGAGAGTGCTAAGCATCGTAAATAGTCACTTATTTCATTTACATCTTTCTCATATACTGTTTCAACTGATCATAGAAATTTTCCCTTGTCCCAGCCATAATAACAACAATCACCTCATCCCCCTTGTATTCTACGGTATATGCAAGCTCATAATTAGTCTTATTATAATAAATATCATATCCATATACACCGGATAAATCTCCGGTTTTTGCCTCACCGACGGTATAATCTGCCCGTATTTTATTAACCGCCTCCTGATATAGCAGTTTCAATTTTTTATCTTTCAGCTTCTTTATGAACTTCGCTGCTGGTGGGAGGAAACGTACCTCTGTCATTCGTTTCCCTCCCCGCCAAAAACATCCTTGTAAGATGCATATTCCGTTTCAGAAGCAGCAACGCGCTCTGCTTCCATCATCATCGCTTCCACAGCCGGGCGCACTTCTTTTTGTGCCTTTCTGAAACAGTCAAGTAATTCCGTTCCGCTATACCCCTGCGAGATCAGTTCTGCCAGTATCTGCTCGGCAAATTCTCCCCCAACATTTGTTTTCACCGGACGGATGACCAGTTCATTCCCGCGCACCATGCACTCCGCCTCTGTGTCAAACCCCAACATGGCAAAAAATTTCTGGGGGATTGTGATCTGGCGCTTCGCAGAGATGCTTACCTTTTTCATTTCCATAGGGACACTACCTTTCACCATTGTTGTTGGCATATTTATGCCCTCCTTATCATATTCAATTCGCAGAAATAATATTCTTGGTTTCTTGGTATCCAGGTTTATTGTATAGAATCTCTGTCCAAAAGTCAAGATGCGCCTTTTTATGATCTGGCACCAGATTGGCACAAAACTTTCCCAAACTGGCACAGCTTTGCGATTTACAGGGGAAATCTCATATGTTAGAATGGGTATTGCGAAAATTCGTTCAGACAGAAAAGGCAGCAAAAGGTAGTCCGTGTGAAAATTTTCGGTACAGAGTGTCGCGATTTATCCTGAAACTGATTGGGAGATGCAACAAAACGCTTCCAGGTGGGAAAACAGATCCTTGTCCGTGTCTTAAACGTGAAATTCCACTCCCTGAAAGACACTCCGTGAAGGCGGATGTCAAGAGTGTAAATGGTAACACCAGCAACAACTTAATCAAATGCAAGCTCTAGTGCAAGTATGCCGAAACAGTCACGGACATCCATAAGGGTACTGTATTCGTCCGCCTCCACATCAGGGTCAATGCCGTTGCCCACAGCTGTTATAATAACCGAATGCCCGGAAAGAAGGATGAGGTGAGTTTTGTGGTTACGCGGTTTAACACAGACCGGAATGTGACAATGGGGTTAATTTCACGAATTACTAAGCAAAATACCTGATAAAAAGCAGGTGGAATACTCTCCCAGTATTGTGAGATGGTCAAGCTTTTTTGTAACACTTACAAGGAAAAGTTTTGACAAGATCATGCCTGCATTCTCTTTTCAAATGGTGTCCTATATCCATTGGATGAATGCGGGCGGATATGATTATAGTAGACATATACATAATCCCTGGTTGCATTATTTAGTTCTTCATCTGATGAAAAACGATGTTTGCTGATGAATTCTGCTTTGAATGTCCCATAAAAGCTTTCCATTGGGGAGTTGTCATAGGGGCATCCCGCTTTACTCATGCTCTGCTGAATCCCTTCTTCTGTACAGTAATCTGTAAATGCCCGCGAGGTATACTGTGAACCCTGATCACTGTGCAGCATCAGGTTTTTTGGATGATGATTTCTTTCTAGAGCTGCTTTCAGTGTCTGTACCGCCAGCTCTGCATCGATATGGCTGCTGTTTAGGGTTGCCACCACGGATCTGTCAAACAGATCGATAATGCTGCAATTATACCGCTTCCTTCCAT
>CAMUAR010000059.1 GCA_947086895.1 uncultured Lachnospiraceae bacterium
CTGTAATCAATGGATTCCTCGAACGAGAAGCCCCCGCCTCTATGCATGGCATAGGCGGTGGGAGTATGTCACAAACAAGGATATTGTAAATCATTCTTTTTAGAGTTAAAATATAAAGGATAATAAAAGATATTTTGATATAATTTTGGTATTATTTGCACTGGTTTATAAGTTTTTCTTTTTATAAAGAAATATATTAGAATAAATAATAGATTGCGCATTTTGATTATTTATAAAAGTATTTATCGTATATAAAGCTTTGTAAAACTTGTAACCTGCTGTATTATTAATAAAATATTTGTTTTTACAGTATGGAGGACGTTATGGGACATCCGCTGGTTTCGGTAATATTGCCGACATACAACCGCGCCGAATATTTGCCGCGGGCGATCGACAGCGTATTATCACAGGATTACAGAGAACTGGAACTGATCGTTGTAGATGACGGTTCGACAGATCATACAAGACAGGTTGTGGAATCATACAAGGACAGCCGTATCCGCTATATGAGGACTCCGGTAAATAAAGGAGTTGCGGCAGCCAGAAATGCAGGAATCCGGCGGGCGAAGGGAGAATTGATTGCGTTTCAGGACAGCGATGATGTATGGAGACAAGGGAAACTGACAAAACAGGTAGAAACGCTTGAAAAAGCTTCCGAGAATGTAGCTATGGTGTACTGCATTATGACAAGGATAAATAAAGATGGAACATATCGATTGCTTCCAGATGAGAATGTTTTAAAACAGGAAAGACAAGGAAACTTGTTTGAACGCTTGCTGCGCGGCAATTTTATCGGCGCGCCGACCATCTGTGTTCGTCGGGCAGTGCTGACAGGATCCGACGGTGTGGGTGTGTTTGATACTATGATGCCGAATTTGGAAGATTACGAATTGCTGCTTCGGATTGCTAAGAAATATCAAGTCGCTTATATTGATGAAGTATTGATTGATACTTATCTTCTTGGAGATAGTACAAATAGTAATTTACTTCATGGGGTAATATCGAATTGTATGATTCTGGAGAAATATAAAGATGATATGATGCGGCTTGGATTATATCAA
This sequence comes from uncultured Lachnospiraceae bacterium, assembly GCA_947086895.1. Classification (GTDB taxonomy): domain Bacteria; phylum Bacillota; class Clostridia; order Lachnospirales; family Lachnospiraceae; genus RGIG4057. The sequence goes on from CAMUAR010000059.1 coordinate 1,062, forward strand.
AAAAAGATTGGTTATCTGCGTGATTTTGGAAAATTGGTTCACAGGGAAGAAGCAGTTGATGAGATAATTCGGAGGTATTGTGAAAAAGATTAGTATTGTTATTCCATGTTATAATGTTGAAAAATATCTTGACCGCTGTATCCATTCTTTGACAGAACAGACCATCGGACTGGATGTTCTGGAACTGATTTTTATAGACGATGCCTCGACAGACCGGACAGGCAGAAAACTGGAATGGTGGCAAAAGCGGTATCCAGATTCCATCAAAGTAATTACTCTGCCAGAAAACCGAAGACAGGGCGGAGCAAGAAATGAAGGATTAAAGTATGTGACAGCCGAAACCGTCGGTTTTGTGGATTCAGATGATTGGGTTGCGCCGGAAATGTACGAAATAATGTATAATACTTTACAGAGGGAAGACTGTGATTTTGTCAATTGCCGTTATCTGAGGGCAGTAAACACAAATCAGCATGTTTCAGACAAAGCGGGAGAAAACAAGCGATTTGATCTTCGAACAAAGGAAGAGCGAAAGCAGTTTTTGGTTTCCAGACTTCAGGGTGGAATATACTGCAATTTATTTCAGAAAGAATTTTTGCAGAAGGCAGCTCCAGAGTTTCCAGAGAAAACCGCTTATGAGGACAATTACTGGATGGCGATGGTGCGGCTTGGGGTAAACAGCTGTTATCTGCTTGGTCAGGAGCTATATTATTATTTTGTAAATCAACAGTCCACAATTCTCTCAAAAAATTCAGGAAGGCATTTAGAGCGATTAAACGTTGAGGAGAAAAAGCTTGAAGAGTATAAAAAGCGCGGAATTTTTGACACTTATTACCGGGAATTCGAATTTGAATTTCTGCGCTTGTATTATGTGAACAGCCTGCATACATTTTTTTTAAGAATGTCCGATTTACAGGGGCTTCCATTCCAGGAAATGCAGAAAAAAGTGAAAACATATTTCCCAGATTATCAATCAAATCCGTATTTAGAGCAGTTTCTTCCAGTAGAAAAAGAGCTGTTAAGGACTGTGGAGCTATCACTGGATTTAGGACAATGGGAACAGCTTGCACAGGGATATCAAAGAGAAGTGGAACGATTAAGTAATTATAAAAATATAGCGGGTATTTCATAATATAAAATTGGCAGTGTGAAGCACCAGCTTGCAGGTTTTTGGCGTTTTATATTTTGAGATTTAAGATAAAGTTATTTGTTTTTGATAATCTGCTTTACTTGCCTATACACGATATAGGCAAATGCGGCTATCCATGAAAGTAATTGCTGAAAAGTTTAATAAGCAGTATTATTTGGTGATGGAATTTTCAGATCAGTTATTGTGGGAGTAAATTTATGAAAGTGCTTGTGTATGAATGGAATGGGTTTTGTCAAAAGGATTTAAGAGATGCATTGACAGTACTTGGGTATAATGTAGAACGAATCGGTTATGTAGTTCGAGAAAAATGCGAGGATGCGTTTTTGGAGGAAAAGTTATCAAAACGCTTAAAAAAAGGGTACGATTTTATGATGTCTTTCAATTTTTATCCCTCTGTGGCAAAGTGCTGCAAAGAAGCGGGGATTCCATACTTATCATGGATTTATGACGGCGAAGATATGGGATTGTACCACAACAGTGTTTTCTTTGATACAAATTATATTTTTTCCTTTGACAGTGCGATGGTGGAACGGCTGAGAGCGAAGGGAGTTGAACATATTTATTTTATGCCGCTTGGCGTAAATATAAAAAGGCTGGATGCAATTCCGTTTGTGCCGGAGGAACAAGAGAAGTTTCAATGTGATATTTCGTTTATTGGAAATTTATATTTAAATAAAAAGTCTCTGGATTCGCTTTCGCTATCTGATTATGCAAAAGGATATATTGAGGGGATATTAAAGGCACAGGTGTTAATTAATTTTAGCAGTTTAATGAATGAATTATTAACACCGAAACTCGTTGATTTTATTGAAGAACAATATGATCAAATGGATTCAAGATATGATATTACAAAACAAACTGCAATACAAAATCTGATGGCTACCAGTATTACAATACGAGAACGGTTTTATATTATGAGGAAATTGTCGGAACATTATCCAGTTGATCTTTATACGTACAGTTTAACGAATAAACTGCCAAAAGTTCAAATGAAAGGGGTGGCTGGATATTTTACCACGATGCCTCTTATTTTTCGATATAGCAAAATAAATTTAAATATTACTCACCGAATGATTCAAACGGGAGTGCCGCTGCGAATTATGGATATTTTAGGAGCAGGCGGATTTTTATTTACAAATTATCAAAAAGATATGGAAGATCGGTTTCAGGATGGCGAGCATCTTGTAATTTATTATAGCGCGGAAGATTTGATTGAGAAAGTAGGATTTTATTTAAAACATGAACAGGAGCGCAAGCGAATCGCCCACAATGGGCATAAACTTGTGGGCGAAGAATACACAATGGATAAATTACTGTCTAAAATGTTCCAGATTGCAGGGATTACTGCCTGAGTGGATAGCGGTTTGCAAGGGAGAGAAGGGTGGTATAAAGAGGCTGAATGGACTGCAATGGATTGACGATGGTACGTACATCATCATAGTCAGGATAATGTCTGCGAATATAATCTTCCTCTTTTTTTGTCATACATAACAGCGTTATATTTAAGTTCATTTCGCGGCGAAGCACAGCGTCTAAATCAGCGGCGGGTATTGTGAGGTATGTGGCGCATGGCGTCCACAAAGTATTAAAAAATGGAGAGTCATCATAACTGGAAAAGTTAAAGCCAAGACAATCAAAATTAAAATGAAGATATAAATTATTGCGTATTGGATTGAGGTAATCTTGGAATTGGCGTCCGGGATTTTCCGCGGTTAATTTTAATAAATGCGGTTCAAATTGGTCTGTGGGAAACATAGAAAGAAGACGTTTCATCAAAGAAACAGTAGATGAAATCGTATGTTCTGTGTAAGTAAATAATATATTTTTTTTATTGTTAGTCATAGAAAAACCTCCGAAGTTATGTTAATTTTATCAATATAAAAATTATTGTTTATTCTAGATAAGCAAATGTAGAATATCGCACAACAGTTTCTGCATCAGACAAAATTACTGAAATACTAAAAAATATTTTTACCCAAAGATAAAATACTATATTTTTGTAAAGTGATTTAAAATATTATATTAAAAAAAGAAGCATTTTGCAAGATATGAAGTCAATAGATATGGGATTGTTAAAAAATAATAAAAGCGCCTGTAATGTTTTTGAATGAAAGAACAGAGAAGAACATTATGGATATATGCAAAGAAAATAAAGAATTTTGGTCTGTGAAAGATACGATAAATGAATTTCAAACTTTCATGCGTAATTCATAATTGGAAGCCTTTATGTGTATGGTATGTGGGTGGAAATTCTTTTTGGCATGATGTGTGCAGCTGATTTATTACAATAATATCCATGTCCTGTGTGGAAGAATATTTGGTATCTGAGGCGGTAGGTATAAATAAAGTTTATTTGCGGGTGCTATCGGAAAATCTAAGAGCATTATAGAAGTTATATTATATTTATGGCAAAGTTTGCGATGCAAGAACAGAAGAGTTGAACAACTTTGCTATTTATGTTAAACTTGTTGATAACGATAGATTGTTGATAAAAAAGATCTTGTTGGATCGTGCAGAGAAAAGAAAGAGAGGTGACAGTATGAAATGGCATCCATTGGTTTCGGTAATTCTGCCAACTTGGAATCGCGCAAAATATTTGCCGCAGGCAATGGATAGCGTACTGTCGCAGGATTACAAAAACTTGGAATTGTTTGTTGTGGATGATGGCTCAACGGATGAGACAGGGCAGATTGTAAATTCTTATAAAGATGATCGGATTTGTTATATACGGACGTCGGTAAACCGCGGAGCTGCTGCGGCTCGTAATCTGGGAATTTCGTGTGCAACTGGAGAATTTATTATGTTCCAGAACAGCAACAGTGTATGGAGACCGGGAAAATTAAGAAAAGAGCTTGAAAAGTTTTCGGATGTTTCTATGGATACTGTTGTGGTATATCATAGTATGGCCAGAGTAACAAGCGAGGGAAAATGCAAGGAAATTCCAGATTCATCGGTAATGTTTGGAGAGCGAAGCGGCAGATTGTTTGACAAATTATTGAAACAGGATTTTATCAAACTTCCGGCAGTATGCATTCGAAGAACTGCACTTGTCGGAGCAGATGGCATTGGGACGTTTGATAATATGATTCCAGATTTGGAAGATTATGATTTGATTTTGCGCATTGCAAGACGATATCGCATTGATTATATCAACGAGATATTGGCGGATACCTATTATATTGAGGATGGTGCGAACTGTGATATGTTCCGAAGAGTGAAGTCAAACTGTCTTATTATCAAAAAATATAAAGAAGATATGCGGCGCATTGGAGTATACGCAGAAAAACTTAGGTATTTGCGTGAATTGGGAAAAATAACACATACCGAACGGATTATTCAGGAGATGATTGAAAGGTACGGCGAAGGGGAATAAAGGTTTAAAATAAGAGCGAAGATTTAGACACGCCTAATATAGAAGGCTGCCTGTCGGCGGCAGAATGAGAGGAAAACTGGAATAAAATGAAATCAACGATTGAAAATATTTTTCAGAATTTAAAAGTACTTCTGCCCAATATAGAACGTGCCAGAACGTTACTTTGGAGACAGGACTTTTACCGGGCAAACAACCTTCTTAGAGCCAGTATGCAGCAAATTGAGGAGGTTGTAGCAGGCGTACTTGGCGAGAGAGAATATTTTTCACAAGCAGCTGCGGATACCAGCCAGGAAAATATTATGCTTTTGCTGAATTCTCTGTTTTCGGCGCTTGACCAGAGAGAGTATGTACTGTTGGCGGATATTTTATCCCAATCGGTTCTGCCGTTTTTTTATGCGTTGCAGGAGTATATTGTAATGCAGGAACTGGCAGAGCCGGTTTGTTTTTCATCGGGAGTAAACGATTATCTGGTTGAGTATACTTCCTGTGGACTGCCGACTGTCCACGTGCAAAAAGAGGGCGAGGGATTTTATCTGCACAGCAACCGAAATGCAAGACAGGAAGCGGAGGAGATTGCAGCGTCCTGGATGGAACCAGAGAAGACGGATTATATTATTTACGGAATGGGACTGGGCTATGCGGTCACTGCGCTTCTTGATGAAAATGAATATAGTTCTGTTCGAGTGTTTGAGAGCGATGCTGTTTTAATGGAATTATCCCGCCAGTATGGGGACTATCAAAAGATTGTCGAAAGCGGGCGTGCAACAATGGAAATTGATCAGGACGGAACGAAGTTTGCGCAGGCAGCAGCAAAAAATCCTCAAGCGGCAATCGGTTTCTTTTATCCATCGCTGCGTCTGATCTCAGAAAAACAGACCGCAGAGCGCATGGAGGAATTGTTTATCAATTATAGTTCTCAAAAAACACAGTATCCTGCAATGTGCGGGAATTTTAAACGAAATGTTTTTTATTACGATGAACCGGTAGATGTTTTAAAGCCGCAGTTTGAGGGAAAAAGAGTCTACCTTGTGGCAGGCGGACCATCCCTGGATAAAAATATTGATGTATTAAAAAAGGCAAATAAAAATGGAATTATTGTGGCGGTTGGAACGGTATTAAAAAAGTTATTGAGCCGGGGAATCAGACCGGATTATGTCGCCTTTTCGGATGCAAAGGCAAACACATTCCGGCAGGTCGAAGGCATTTGCGATGCTGAAATTCCAATGTGGGGGCTTTCCACTACGTACTGGCGTTTTTTTACAGATTATCATGCAAAACATTATCTTGTGTGTCAGGAAGGATTTGAACCAGCAGAAAAGTTTGCGAAAGAAAAAGGATATTTTTTGATTGAAACCTTTGGAACGGTTTTTGCGGTGGCAATGAATACGGCAATTCAGCTGGGGGCGTCGGAGATTGTGTTTGTCGGTTTGGATTTGGCATTTACCGGCGGAAAACATCATGCAGAAGGAATGGGGCATGATGCAAATCAGACTTATGGCGGTCAGAGAATGGTTCAGGATATTTATGGAATAATGATTCCCACAGGAAAAAATCTGGATATATACCGAAAAGCGATTGAGAAAAAAATCGAAAAAACCAAAGGAGTGCGATTTATTGACGCGACGGAGGGCGGCGCAAAAATCAAAGGGACAGAATTATCGACACTGGCAGAAATAATGTAATATTTTAAGAGGATTATTATGGAAAGAATTTTTATCCGGGTGGACGGAAATTCGGTTTTGGGGCTGGGGCATATTATGCGGTGTTACGCCATTGCAGCAGCATTAAGGAAGATAGGGGTTGATAGTTGCTTTCTTGTTGCCGATAAAGATTCTGTATCTGCTATGGCAGGGCGCAATTTTGGAGTATGGGAACTTGGCAGTGAATGGAATGATTTGGACAAAGAAACTGACCTTTTGGTAAAGTTAATACAGCGGGAAAAAATAAAGCTTCTTTTGATTGATTCCTACTATGTATCAGAAGAATATTTGAAAACATTGCGCAGTTATACAAAAGTAGCATACTTGACAGGCATGAATTATTTTACATATCCGGCAGATATTTTGATCAATTATCATATCTATGCAGAGCAGCTTGGATACCGTCAGCAATATGATAATAGTACAAAGCTGATTTTGGGATGTGATTATGTGCCGCTTCGAAGGGAGTTTTTAGAGTCAGAACCATACAATCCAGATCGCAGAGCAGTTTTTATTACAACAGGAGGTACAGATCCTTATGGAATTGTTCCAAAATTACTGGTACTGCTGCAGGAAAACGGGCTTATGGATTTGGATTATCATATTGTGATCGGGAAATATTATGATGGAAACGAAGTGGTGCAGATTAAGGAATGGAAGAGATTTCCGAATATTTTTTTGTATGAGGACGTCAAATCTATGGCAGAACTGATGAAAAACTGTTCCATCGCAGTTTCCGCAGCAGGTTCTACGTTGTATGAGCTTTGCGCGTGCGGAATTCCGACAGTGACTTTTGTATTTGCAGAGAATCAGAAGCTTTCGGCAGAAGCATTTTTCCATCAAGGGCTGATGGAATCTGCGGGGGATATCAGGGAACGCGGGGACGATGGGATAAAGGATATTGTGCGCGGTATACAAACATACATGTTCAACCGGGAACTTCGGCTCAAACGCTCTTGTATGGCAAAATTATTTGTTGACGGAAAGGGAGCAGAACGTTTGGCAGAACAGTTAAAAAGAGAAATGGAAGAACTAAAATGGTTATAATATGCTTGATGCGTTGATTTAACAGCAATTTTCTCAGGGCAGAATATTTTAGAACAGAGGAAAAGTGAGGAAAAAATGGAACTATATAAAAAGATACAAAACAATGAAGTCTATTTTATTGCCGAGATGTCGGCAAATCATGCGGGAAAGCTGGATTATGCGCTGGAGATTGTCAGAAAGGCAAAAGAAGCAGGGGCGGACTGTTTAAAAATTCAGACTTATACGGCGGATACATTGACGCTGGATTGTGACAATGAATATTTCCAGATTAAAACGGGATTATGGAAAGGCTATAAACGGTACGATTTATATAAAGAAGCGTATACTCCGTGGGAGTGGCAGCCGGAAATTAAAGCGGAGTGTGAAAGGCTGGGAATGGATTTTTTATCAACGCCGTTTGACAAAACAGCCGTGGACTTTCTGGAGGAGATGGGCGCAGAATTTTATAAGATCGCTTCCTTCGAATTAGTAGATCTTCCGCTGCTTCGATATACGGCTTCAAAAGGGAAGCCGATTATTTTATCCTGCGGGCTTGCTTCGGAAGAAGAAATTGCAGAAGCAGTGCAGGCGATTGAATCTCAGGGAAACCGCCAGATTGTTTTGTTAAAATGCTGCAGTGAGTATCCGGCGGATGAAAACGATATGAATTTACAGACCATTGTAGATATGAAACAAAAGTTTGGCTATCCAGTTGGACTTTCCGATCATTCTATGGGAAATATTGCGGATGTTGTCGGTGCAGTACTGGGAGCTTGTGTAATTGAAAAGCATTTCTGTATCAGCAGATCCATTAAAAATCCAGACAGTGCATTTTCAATGGAGCCAAAAGAGTACCAGGAAATGGTGGAGAATGTAAAAAGAGCAAAAGCTGTATGTGGTGCAGTGACATATCAAAGATCAGAAAAAGAAGAAAACAGTGCGGTTTCCAGGCGCTCGATCTTTGCGCGTCAGGATATTTGTCCGGGAGAAGTGTTTACAGAAGAGAACTGCTGTATTGTCCGACCATCTTATGGGCTGAAGCCAAAGTATTTTGAACAGCTGTTGGGGAAAAAATCCGCGCGTTTTATTAAGAGAGGAGAGCCGTTCAATGAATCAGACTTATAAAGAGCCGGTGGCGATTGAATTTAAAAATATTTTGGATACCGAATATACAGAAGAATTGAGAAATTGGCGGAATCAAGATTTTGTTCGAAACAATATGACAAATCATAATCTGATTAGCGAGGAGGAACACAGGCATTATTTGGATTCCCTTCGGAACAACAAGGAGCAGAAAGTATTTGTCGCGCTCAATTGTCAGGAACCAGTTGCCATTATCACAATAAAAATTCATTGGGATGAACATTATGTCGAGCCAGGAATGTATATTATCAATAAAGATTATCTTGGCAGAGGACTTGGAATTGTGATGAGTTATGCGCGGCTGGAATATATTTTTGAATTGATGCCGGAAGGAAAAATGAAAACAACGATCCTTGATAAAAATGAGAAAAATATTAATCTTCAGAAAAAAATGGGTTGTGTTTTTGAAAAAAGTATTATGGCAGTGGATGCAAATGGAAAAGAAGAGCCAGCTTCGGTATATTTTTTGACAAAAGAAGCGTGGGATAAAAACAAAGAAGAAATAGAAAAACGTCTGGAACGTGATTTTGGCTTAAAAAATATTGCAAGAATACCAGTTGAGATTTAATGGAATTTGTTTTGTGGCAGAATGGGGGAGACAATGAATTTAATGATGTGTTTTGGGTATGCGGGCATTATGCTGCTTGTCGGGGTATTGCTGCGGGCAAAGATTCCGGCTTTTCAGAAAATAATGGTACCAGCCAGTGTTCTTGCAGGGATTGTGGGAATTCTTGTAATGAATTTGGGAATCGACCTGGGTGCTTCTCCAAAAATGTATACCAATATCGTAAATGAATTGTTTACTGTTTCCTTTATTTCGATCGGACTGACAGAAATTGATCCAAGTGCTGGACAGAAAAAAGCGAAATCGGTTATGCGCGGCTGTTTTGGAATGGGTTTGGTATGGTGTATTTTATATGCATTAACCCCTGTCCTGGGAGCGCTTATTGTCTGGCTGACCGGAAAATCATTCGGGATGGATTCTGTCTACGGAACAATAATACCGTTTGCTTTTGCACAGGGACCAGGGCAGGCAGCTGCATTTGGAGCTTTATATGAGGGGTACGGCTGGGAGAACGCGGCTGTGGTGGGCGTGGCGTTTGCTGCTGTGGGATTTTTGGTCTCCTTTTTGATCGGCGTGCCGATTGCGAAACTGGGTATTTCAAGAAAAATAGCAAAAAATATGGGAACGATTGATAAGCCGATTTCCAGAGGTTACTACTATAAACAAGAACAGTCAGAATACATGGGAATGGATACCATGTACGGCGGAAATCTTGAAACGCTTACCTTTCATTTTGCTCTTATCGCACTGTGTTATATTCTGGCAGTTGGATTATCAAAAGTATTTCTTTTGATACCCGGATTTTTTGGCTCGACATTGAGCGGAATGCTTTTTATGAATGGAATGCTGACATCCAATCTTGTGCGCTGGATTATGAATAAACTGCATCTTGGATTTTTAAAGGACAGCACATTGCAGAGAAAAATTACTGGATGGACAGCAGATTTGCTTGTTGTATGTTCTTTTATGGCAGTAGAATTTCAGGTGATTCGTCCATGGCTTTTTCCTCTGATGGTGGAAGCTTTGGCAATTACATTGATTACACTTATCTTATGCCTTTATTTTGGTCGCCGCTTTGGAGATGATAATGATTTTGAACGGACGCTTGGATTGTATGGGACAAGCACAGGAACTGTGCCGAGCGGAATTGCACTTGTTCGGATTGTGGATCCGGCGTTAAAAACAACAACAGCGGTTGAACTTGGCATGATGAATTATGTAATGCTTTTTTGTATTCCGGTATATATGATACTTTTAGGAACGGCAGCAGGGCATATTTCCATGGGAGTTACAGCAATTATTTTGCTGGCTTTGGTATTTGTTTATCTGGTTTTATTAAAACTAGTACATGCATGGGGAAAACCGACCTATTCATTTCGAAAATAAAAGGTGTGGAAAAATGTTGAATTTATTTCAGTGAGGTTTAAAGATTATAACTAACAGATCAGAAAGGAGGGCAGCACTTGCCCCATACTGAATGTTTGTGGGTTTTGTGCCTGTAAAAATAGGATGAAAACAATCTATTGCAATGGAACAATTTTAAAAATGGATGGGAAAGAAAATGGTGATTCTGCGGTTTTGGTTGAGGATGGGAAGATTGTCGGAATCGGAGATTTGCAAAAGCTTAAGGAAATGGCAGGCTCAGAAGCACAAATTTATGATTTAAAAGGAAAAACTTTGATGCCGGCTTTTGTGGATTCTCACAGCCATATTACAATGGCAGCACAGATGTCTATGTTTGCGGATTTAAGCGAGTGCGCTTCGTTTGATCAGATTGTTTTAAAATTAAAAGAGTATGCGAAGGAGAAGCCAAAACAAAAGATGATTATCGGTTTTGGCTATGATCATAATGTATTGGAGGAGCGGCAGCATCCAAACAGGGATATCTTAGATCAGGTGTCCAAAGATACGCCCGTTTTTATTATCCATGTTTCCGGGCATATGGGCGTTGTAAATTCTGCTGGTCTAAAGTTGATTGGAATTACAGAGAAAACAAAAGACCCGGAAGGAGGTCGTATTGGAAGATTTCAAGATTCCAATATTCCAGACGGCTATATGGAAGAAGGCGCGCTGGTTATGCTTCAGGGCGGTCTTGCGGAATTTATGGAAACAGATATTGTTTCAGCAATGCAGAAAGCGCAGAACATTTACTTGCAAAATGGTATTACAACGGTGCAGGACGGTGCTGCGTCCGTTCAGACAATAACACTGCTGAGAACTCTGGCAGAAAAGGGATTATTAAATTTGGATGTGGTTGCTTATCCGATAATGACAGATTCGACAATTCCGCCAATATCTGAGGAAGATTTAAAATACAAAAATCATTTTCGGCTTGGCGGTTATAAAATTATTTTAGATGGTTCTCCGCAGGGAAAATCCGCTTGGCTTTCTGTCCCTTATCAGAATGAAAACGGGAAAAAAGGATATCCGTGGATGACCGATCAAAATGTGTTGGAATGCTGTAAAAGAGCAGTGGCAGAAGAAAGGCAGCTTTTGGCTCACTGCAACGGGGACGCGGCGAGCGAACAGTTTTTGGACTGTTATGAAAAAGCGGCGGCAGAGTGCGGCGGGCAGGAAAAAGACCTGCGTCCCGTTATGATTCACTGCCAGACGGTAAGAGAAGATCAGATTGAGCGGATGTCAAAAATTCCAATGATCGCATCCCTTTTTGTAGGTCATGTATATTATTGGGGAGATGTACACTTGGAAAATTTAGGCGAGCAGAGAGGAATGTCGATCAGTCCGGCTGGCACCGCGTTAAAGCACAATGTTTGTATTACATTCCACCAGGATACTCCAGTGACAAAACCCGATATGCTGCATTCCGTATTCTGTGCTGTGAAAAGGCGCACAAGAAAGGGGATTTTGTTAGATCAAAAAGAATGTATATCCGTCTATGAGGCACTGAAGGCAGTGACAATACAGGCGGCTTACCAGTATCATGAAGAGGAGAAAAAAGGCAGTATTGCCGTTGGAAAAAATGCAGATTTCATTATACTGAACAAAGACCCAATGTCAACAGAAGAGTCTGATTGGAACAATATTCGGATAGATGTAACAATAAAAGATGGGAAAATCGTTTATGTAAGGAGTTCAGACAATGAAGAATGATTTTTTATGCATGATGTAGCACTATAGCAGGTACTTGCTGTTTGAGAAATAAAAATTGCATAAAAGAACGTCAAAAAATCCATAGAACAAGAACAAAAATCATTGGATTTTCTTCAGGAGAAAGAAAAAAATATTTCTGTTCTTTCTATAGTTTTCTCCTGTTTTGGCAAATTAACAAATCAATTGCATTTTTCAAACACGCTCTAAAGAATATGGTAAATGAGAAGATAAGTTTGATAAGTAAGAGGCTTTAGTTTAAAAGAATGGAGAGAACATAAATGATTGATTTGGCAAATCAACATGCAGCAAAATTTGATTATTGGGAAAATGGAGAATTAGTGGAGTCCTTTTTTCTGTTTTCACTGGATGATAAGATAAAAGAAAAAGTAAAAGCAGAGTATGAAAAATATGGATTTACCCAGAAAATTCTTCACCTGATCGAGCAGGATGAAACGGAGTTGTCTTATATTCAGACAGATTACAAAAGGCACTCCATCCGTGCATTTCGAAGTATTACTTCGCATTATGAAATTTTTTATAAAAAGACAGCATTTGTGTCAGAAGGGATTATAATTTCCGATCATCTACTTAATTTGTTGTCTTATCTTCCAATACAGGAGCGAAACGTATGTTTTGCAGGAGTGTGCGATATGTTTTTATTTCAGCACAGTTATGGAAAAGAAACATACTATCAGGGAATTTACCGGCTGGGCTGCGGGGAAGAGCTGCTGTATCAAAATCAAGAGCTTTTGGTAAGGCAAGTCCAACGGCTGCAATTACAAAAATATGATTTGGGCGGCAGAGATGGCGCGGATGTGTTAGAACAATCGCTTCGTGAAGCCTGCGCAAAAATACAAAAACCAGAAAGCGTCAATACATTATCCGGCGGAATTGATTCTACATTGACCCATATTATTATGGGAAATCCCAAGTCTGTCAGCGGAAGTTATGAACATGAAAAATTTCTCTGTGAAAAAGAGTACGCATTGTGTGCGGCAAAGCTCCTATATGCAGACCATAAAGTCTATGATATATCAATGGAAAATTATATGGAGGAGATGGTGCGGACGGTCAAGCACTGCGGAATGCCTGTCTACAATATGACAGCGCAGATCATTCACCATATCTTGGCAGAGAACGTAAATACATCCTATATGATGGTCTCGGAACTTGCCGGGGCTGTGTATGGTCTGGAACTTCGAACCCCATACACAAAAGAACTTGCAGAAAAGTATGGTTTTTCTGATTTCAATAATTATGCCAACCAGAACAGCAGTATTGCAAGAAAAGAGGATATCGACTGGATTTCCCGTATTTTTGGAAAAGAAATGGTGGAAGCTCAGCTGCAAAAAAGAAATAATTATGTGCTTGACCGACTGGAAGGATTTGATACATCGGATCTTAGCAGTGATAATTATCTGCAATTTGGACATCTTTTGTATTATTTTACAAACAATGGAGTCAGTGCGCTGGAGCAGACAGAAATGATATTTGGAAAAACAGTCAACGCTCTGTTTTCCGCAAAAAAAGTTGTGGAGGAATTTTTATCTCTTCCGCTTCACGAAAGATATGAAAATGAAATTTATGGCGAAAAGCCTTTTGCAAAAAGATTGCTGGAGCGCCTTCTTCCAGAGTATGAAGTAAAAAAGAAAAAATTGGGCGGTTCTCTTCCGAGAACCTGGATGGTGACAAAGGGTCCGATGGCGGGATATTTTAAGACGCACGATATTCCAAATTTTATCGACCCATCTCTTCGCAATATATTTTTGGAACCATCCTGGGAGACGAGCTGGTGCGTAAAATATCTGGTAATGTATTCTGTCTGGTATGAAAATGTAATGCGCTGTGAGATAAAAAAGCTGCCTTCAAAATATCAAGTAAGTTTTGAGAGCAATACAGCAGAGTGAGAGGAGGCAGCGTATGTCAAAGCGCAGAATTGCAATTATTACCGCAAGAGGAGGAAGCAAAAGAATCCCGATGAAAAATATCAGGGATTTTTACGGAAAACCAATTCTATATTATTCTGTGGAAGCCGCCTTAAACGCTGGAATCTTTGAGGAAGTTATGGTATCGACGGACAATCCGCAGATCGCGCAGATCGCGAGAGAAGCAGGCGCCGCAGTGCCGTTTTTGCGCTCCGAAAAAACATCCGGCGACTTTGCGACAACAGCGGATGTAATTATGGAAGTTCTTGAGAATTATAAAAAAATGGGAAGAGAATTTGATTCTATTTGCTGTATTTATCCTACTGCGCCGTTTGTGACCGCCCGGAAATTGAGGACGGCAATCGAACTTTTAGAAAAGAAGAACGCGAAGAAAGTACTGCCCGTCGTCGCATTTTCTTATCCGCCACAGAGAGCCTATATTATGGATGGAGATTATCTTCGCATGAAGCAGCCGGAGAATGCAAACAAACGTTCGCAGGATTTGGAAACCATGTATCATGACTGCGGGCAGTTCTATGGTTATGATGTGGAAAGTTTTCTGAAAACAAAAGGGCAGATTTGGGAGGATGTTGTGCCAGTTGTCATGCCAGAGTCTGAGGTGCAGGATATTGACAGTGAGGAGGACTGGAAGATTGCGGAATTGAAGTATCAGGCGATGGTGGGGAAGGGGAAGCAGGGAAGCTGATGATCTTGAAAAAAACGAAATTGGATTGCAATATAATACTATATAGCAAATAAAAAGAAAGCACTAATATTATATAGCAAACGATTTCTATGGTATTTTTATTTTGTTCCTTTTTCTACAAAAAAGAGCTGTTGCACAAAGAAGAAACAATACAATATATAGCAGCTTAAAATTTATATACTGTACGCTGTATGTATTTTTCTTTATACAACAGTCTCTATTTTTATGTGTAAAGGCAAAAAAGAGATTTGCCCACACAATCAGGCAGGGAAAGACTCCCCTGCCTGATGATACACAAAAGTACATGTAATTAACACTGATGTTCTGCGTTTTATGGCAGGACAATACGTGAGACGTATAAGAAGGGTTTTCTTATGTCGTAGGAATTTCAACGGTAATAGTTATTTTGCCCTCAGCCTTGCCTAACTTAGCAGTGATCGTAACTGTTCCGCTCTTTTTTGCTGTAACGGTTCCATTAGCAACTGTTGCTATATTTGAATCAGAAGTGGTCCATTCTATTCCAGTCGTTCTGGTTAGTACTTCTCCATTGCCATCTTTAATTTCTAGCGTGTAAGGTGTTGCGGTCATATTGGTAAGTTCTGTAGGTCCACTGATTGTGATAGCAGCAGGAAGGAGAGCGCAAATCAGTTCAGCTTCTCCCGATGCAAAAGCACCTTTTTCTGTCTTTGTTTCTTTTTTGCCAGCAACACGGACTTTTACTTTACCATTATCTTTTAATTTTACTTCGACTGCTTTGCCCGTTGCGATCGTCTTCCAATCTTTCTTGGTTTCATCATAATATTGGAACGGAACTTTTTCTGCTTTTAAAGAAATTCCCTTTGTGGTATTTTCCCAAGTCAGCAATTTATCCTCACCTAGGCTGGTGTCTGAATATTTAATAGATCCGCCCATTTTTTTATCAGTAGTACCAGGAATAACTTCACCCTCCGCTGTATTTGTAATTCCTACTACCTTTGGAATTGTAACAAAACTCAGAGCAGAAGCAGCTTTTTTGTCTGTCTTAGCAGTACGAACTACAAGAGAGATATCTGATGTTGGAAGAGTTGTAGCAGTAGAGTCTAGCTTTTTTATTATGTCTAGGAGTTCTAAAGGCTTAGAATCTGCATTTTTAACCCATTTAGATTCAGTTTCAACATCTGTAATCTTAACATATTGTGTACCTTTACCAAAGTTAATCGTACCTTTTACATAGTCAATCTTTACCTTTGGAGCCTTCGGGATTGCAGGGATTTTTACCTTAATCTCTGCACTGGCAGGAACGTTTTTGGTTGTGTTGGTGGTATCATCAACTGCCTTTTTACGAAGCACAATGGTATTTCCTGCAATTTCCATACCTTTTAACGAATTTGCTTCAAGATTAGCCCATGTACTTCCATACAAACTCTTAAATTCATAACCATCTTCAATCTTGATTGCTTCTTTTGTTTTTCCATCAATAAGTCCTTTTAAGGCGTCATACTTGATGCTAAGTTTTGAAGGCTGAGCAGCAACTTTGGTGATATCTGAATATTTATAAGTTCCATCTGTATTTAATGTAGTACCATAGGCACGAAGATATTGATCTTTCGCAGCTTTTAAGAAAGAAAGATTAACAACAGCTTTTCCATCATTTACAGGATAACAGTAAGTTGCAGATACCTTTGTTCCAGCCTGATCTTTTAAAACTTCTAAAAATACATACTTATCTGAGCTATCCGCAGGGGTGATTTCAGCAGTATAATTTGCATAAGTTATTTTGACTGTCGTATCTCCAGCTTGAACAATACTGATTGGTGATACGACACCACTACCATAGACACTGACTGTTCCCATAACCAAAGCGAATGCCAACGCTTTTGCAAAGAACTTCTTCTTTAACATAATGTTTTACCTCCTTGTTTGTAAACCTTGTCTATCCCTGACTTGATGAAAGCTTTGGTGCGTGCCAAATAACAGTGGTATTTGTCCAGTACGGTTTGTCAGGAGTGGGAAGGCAGTGGGGACTGCCTTTAAAAAGGCGGAAAGGTGATTTTATTATGATGTAATATCGCCCGGCAGGATTCGATATAATTCGATAAAACAACATATACGTGGTACCAGTGATGGTTAACCGATGGTTAGAATTATGGTAGTTTATTAGTTTTTTATTTATATTTTAATATATTTATGAAATTTATAATAATAATATAAATATATAAAATAGATAAGACAATTTAATTAAGTATTTTTCTCATTTTGATAAAGACTTTATAATTTTTGTATAATCTTACAAATTTTATTTGAATTTTACAAATAAGAATTTTTGACTTATATTATAGATGAAAGTTCTTTTATTTCTTAAGAAATCAATACTGTATGTAGTTGTTATAATTTTTTGTATAATACAGCATACAGTGTGCAAAATAGGACTTTGAGTCTTTCACTTTATTATAAAGTATTTGATTTTTTATCTATTATGTTCTTTATTTAATTTATAATCATCAACACTCTAAGCATTTTTTACAAATAAACTTCCTTAATCTCAATAGGAAATATAAGTTCTCAAATTACCAGACGTAATATAATATTTTAGAATAAAATCTATATTTTATGGTTTATTATTTGATTTATATTTATACTACAGTGTTGCTATTGAATAAGAAAATAAAAATAGTACTTGACAAAAAACACTAATAGGTATAGGATGAAATTGCCAGGAAGTATAACAGCTTTTACATATTGAACGATGATTTACAAATAAATTCGTGGGATGTTTTTGCGACCTTAATGTATCATTGCTAGTTATAAAGGGTTTTTCATGGTGGGATAAGGACGCAAAAAAAGTTTGTTAAATTTTTTTGGCAAAGACACTTAAGTTTATCTCATGACTGGCCGATATATTGATTGAGCAAAGGTAGCCGTTGGTATTGTAGGTTCTTGCTTACAAAATAGGATAAGAAGGGTGGTAGCTTCTTATCACGTTGGTATTGTTTTACGGTGGAGCAGAAAACTGCACACCATAAAAGCTTTGTTGCCAAAGACAGATCAGGTACGTAACACGAACTTGCCCCTGCCGCATAGGGGCGTATGGCGGTAATGATAGTTAACCATCGGTTAACCATCACTGGTAGCATAGATGTGTCCAATCTCACGTCATAAACTTCCGGTTTCTGTCGAACAAAAGAAGAGAAATATACCATTCATATTTGGCATAAACGAAGCTTTTTCATTGTCAGGGATAGACAAGGGATACACACAAGGAGGTAAAACGTTATGTTAAAAAAGAAGTTCTTTGCAAAAGCATTGGCATTTGCAATGGTAACTGGTTTGATGGCAACATCAGCTCCTGTAGGTTTGGGTACGCAGCCAGTGCAAGCGTTAGCAGCTGCTTCTACTAGCGGACCAACTATTGAAATTGACTACGCAGACTATACAGCAACTATTACACTTTCGGGTGCAAAATATTTATTCTTAGAAGTTTTGAAAGATGAAAAAGGCGAAAAAGTATCTGGTACTTATGGCTATAAAGCGGATGGTGGTTCTGTAACCGTTGACCTTTCTTTCCTGAAAGCAAGCAAAGCACAATATCTTCGCGCATATAGTGATCAAGTAGATGAAAACGGTGCTTATGTGCGTGGTGAAATTACTACAGTTTCCGCGCAGCCTGGAAAACTTAAAATTAAGTATGATGCAGTAAAAGGTTTGGTTGATGACAAAAAGACTGAATTAGTATTAGGTGATACTGGTAAAGAAGTTTATTCTTTTAAGACTTTATATGGCAGTGATTGGGCGCCTTTAACTTCTACTGCTTTAACAGATAAAAATGTTGCTGGAACTACGATTTTAGTTCGTAAAACTGCAGTAGAAAAGGCTGCTGATGTTGCTGGTACTCCTGCAAGTGCAGAAATTAAGGTAAAGATTCCTGCGATTCCGAAGGCTCCGAAAGTAACAATTGATTATGTTAAAGGTATGGTGAAACTTGGAAAAGGCACCGAGTATGCAACTTTAGATAATGCTCTTCAGGATAAATGGACTGAAACTACAGAAGCTGATGCAAAAGGCGCAGATGTAGTAAAGCTTCTTGAAGCTTTGAAAGGTACTGGAAAAGCAACCACACCTACAACTACTTTGTTAGTAGTTCGTACTAAGGCAACAGATAAGAAAGCAGCTTCACAGTGGACATTCGTTACTCTTAAAGATCTTGCTGAGCTTACCCCTGGTAGTGGCGACGATGCTAAAGTAGGTGGTACACTTACATTAGAAGAGGGCAAGAAGCTGACTTGGGCTAATACAAGCAAAGGTATTTCCTTAAAACCAGAAGGAATTGCATTTGATTACTATGATAATGCGAAGAAGGCTTGGAAGGCTGTTGCAGCAGGCAAAGAAGTAGAAGTTAAATTAAAGAATGGTGATAAACTTCAGGTTCGTGCTGCTGGTACAAAGGCAACAAAGGAAGCAGCAGGTACATTCTTCAGTGCATCTACAGAACTGACTTGTGCAACGCTTCCAGCTAAAATTACGATTAAACCATCTGCCACAAGCGTAAAAGTAAATACTAAAGTAACTTGTGAATATGAAGTAGTAGATGGTAATGGTGAAAAGTTAACTGTAGAGGCTAGTAAAGTAACATGGACAGCATCTGGTGCAGGTAGTCCTTCATACAGTAGCGGATTTACTCCTACAGCTGCTGGCGAAATGACCATTACTGCAAAAATTGGGGATGTTACTGGTACAGTGACAGTTACTGTGGAAGCTGCTGATAAGTAATTTTACAAAGATTTCTCTTATAAGAAACAAATATAAGATGAGTTATTTCAAGTAAATATACTTAAATTATACGGAACAAATATGGGCAATGGTGATTAATTATATCACCTTGCCTATATTTATTTTATAAACTTTTATTTATAACAGATGAGAAATGTATATTAATTAAACAGAAAAGTCTTTAATTTTTGAGAGGTTGATATTTTAATTTTTCTTTGAACAGATATATTTTTGATTTATTTAAATAATTTTATATAGTAATTTTTTAAATAATTATTTTATATTACTATAACAAATAATTTGTATCAAGAGTATGCTTTATGATATAATTTTATTAGAAAAGTATATCTAAATTAAAATAAGGGCTGACAACAAAAAGTGTCAGCCCCAGTTTTTGTACACAATATATACATGTCAATATTGCACGCAGTTTACAACAAATTTATCCGTCAAGTAAGTTTAATTAGTTAGCTGCTGGAATTTCAACTTTAATTTCAATTTTACCTTCTGCGTTACCTAATTTAGCAGTAATCGTTGTTGTTCCGTTTGCAACTGCTTTTACTGCCCCATTGTTATCTACCGTTGCTACAGACGGATTGGAACTGGTCCATGTAATTCCTGTTCTTCCAGTTAATGTTTCTCCATTGCCATCTTTAATTTCTGTCGTACAAGTTGCTGTTGCATTTACTGCTGTAAGTTCTGTCTTATCTGCACTAACTGCGATAGTAGCAGGAAGAATAGCACAAGTTAATGTAACCTCTCCAGATGCAAAAGCACCATTTTCTGTCTTTGTTGCTTTTTTACCAGCAACGCGAACTTTCAGTTCCGCCTTATCCTTTAATTTTACTTCAACTGCTTTACCAACTGCGATTGTTTTCCAATCTTTCTTGGTTGCATCGTAATATTGGAATGGCGCTTTTTCTGCTTTTAAAGAAATTCCCTTGGTAGTATTTTCCCAAGTCATCTTTATAGTCTTATCTGCATCCGTTGCCTTATAATCAACCGTTCCACCATTAGGATTGTCACCAGTAGCCGCTGTATTTTGGATTTCTGCTTCCTTTGTAATCGTAACAAAACTTAAAGCGGAAGCAGCTTTTTTGTCTGTTTTCGCAGTGCGCACTACAATAGTTGTATCTGCAGCTTTCGGATCCGTTACACCCAATTTCGTTAATAATTCTGCGGTAGTCAGAGATTTTGTATCTCCATTTTTAGTCCATGTATCACTGTCACCGATTGCAGCATTACCTAGTTTAATATATTCTGTTCCCTTGCCGAAGCTGATGGTTCCTTTTACGTAATCAATCTTTGCCTTTGGAGCTTTTGGAATTGCAGTGATTTTTACTTTAACCTCTGCACTGGCAGGAACGCCTTTGGTTGAGTCGGTATTATCAACTGCCTTTTTACGAAGCACAATGGTATTTCCTGTAATTTCCATACCTTTTAACGAATCTGCTTCAAGATCAGCCCATGTACTTCCATACAAACTCTTAAATTCATAACCATCATCAATCTTGATTGCTTCTTTTGTTTTTCCATCAACAAGTCCTTTTGAGGCGTCATACTTGATGCTGAGTTTTGCTGGCTGAGCAACAATTTTTGTAATGTCTGAATATACATAGGCTCCTTTGCTGTCTAATGTATTACCATAAGAACGGATATATTGATCTTTCGCAGCTTTTAAGAAAGAAAGATCAATAACGGCTCCTTTACCACCATCAATAGTACCTACAGCACAGCAATAAGTCGAAGCTACTTTTGTTCCAGCCTGATCTTTTAAAACTTCTAAAAATACATAAGTATCCGTACTATTTGTCGTTTTGATTGTTGCAGTATAATTTGCATAGTCTACGGTAATTGTTGTTTTTGCAGGATCTGCTACTTGAACAATACTGATTGGTGCTACAACACCACTACCATAAACGCTGACAGTTCCCATAACCAAAGCAAATTCCAATGCTTTTGCAAAGAACTTCTTTTTTAACATAACGTTTTACCTCCTTGTGTGTATCCCTTGTCTATCCCTGACAATGAAAAAGCTTCGTTTATGCCAAATATGAATGGTATATTTCTCTTCTTTTGTTCGACAGAAACCGGAAGTTTATGACGTGAGATTGGACACATCTATGCTACCGGTGATGGTTAGAATTATGGTAGTTTATGTATAATAGATTTATAATTTATTTCTTATTTTTATATTATAATAATAAATAGATTGGGATAAAATTTATTTTTGTTAAGATAGAGGATGGTGAT
>CAMUAR010000060.1 GCA_947086895.1 uncultured Lachnospiraceae bacterium
CGCACACTTGAAAAAGCGGATGGATTGACGGAAGTTTTTGCAAAGCATATGGCATCGAAAACAGAAAAAATGGCAGGAAACCATGCTCGAAATACTCGATTAGAAAACGGTGAAAAAGCAAAAAAAGGCACAGAAAAAGAATCCAGTTTTTATAAAAATAAAGAGAAAACTTGTGGAAAATACATTGTCTTTTGCGCGAGCTATGAGCATCTGCTTGAAATGAAAGAACTTGCGCCAGAGTGGTTTGCGCGCGTAGATCCAGCACCGCATATTTATACCGCGTATTCCGAGGATCCAATGACAGCAGAGGAGTTTGAATCGTTTAAAAACGATAACAGCGATCATTTAAAACTTTTGTACTGTATTGATATGCTGAATGAAGGAATCCATGTAGATGGGCTTTCCGGCGTGATTTTGCTGCGCCCGACCGTTTCCCCGACCATTTACAAACAGCAGATTGGAAGAGCGCTTGCGGCGGGCGGAAAGGAAACGCCGGTGATTTTTGATATTGTAATGAATATCGAGAATCTTTGCAGCATTGGAGCAATCGAGGAAGAACTGCGTGAAGCCGTTTTGTTTTATCGCGCAAACGGCAGGGCGGGCGAAATTGTAAAAGAACAGTTTCAGATTGTGGATGAACTGGGAGATTGCCGGAGGCTGTTTGCACAGTTAAATGAAACGCTTGGCGCATCGTGGGATGCAATGTACGCGATGGCGAAAGAATACTATACAGAATGCGGAAACTTGGAAGTACCAAAATACTATACAATGGATGGTTATTCTCTTGGCGCATGGATTGCCACGCAGAGAAAAATCTATCTGGGAAAAACTGCGGGGAGCTTGAGTGAGGAGCAGATCGCGCGGCTTACGAAAATTGGAATGCGCTGGAAAAGTACAAGCGAGACTGTTTGGGAGAGAAATTTTGCTCAGGCAGAAAAGTATTTTAGAGAACATGGAAATTTGGAAGTTCCAGTGAATTTTGTGACAGAAAGCGGATGTAAACTGGGAAGATGGGTACGCAGGCAGCGGGAAAAATATCAAACTCTGAATCAAAAAACAGATACAAAAGATAATAAGAAATCTCCAGAAACGATACAGAGTGAAACAAATGCAAAAGATGATAAAAAATCTCCAGAAATGATACAGAGTAAAACAAATGCAAAAGATGATAAAAAATCTCCAGAAACGATACAGAGTAAAACGGATGCAAAAGATAATAAAAAATCTCCAAAAATGATGCAGAATTTGGAGCAGATTCGAAAACTTACAGAGATTGGAATGGTATGGGAACCCATTGATTCCTGGGAAAAAAGATTTGCGCTTGCAGAGCAGTATTATAAAGAACACGGCAATTTGCGAATGCCAAACAACTATGTAGTAGAAGGTGTTTGGCTGGAACGGTGGCTGAGGGAACAGAAAGCAAGAATTGCGGAGGAAATGGAAAGCAGCGATGGAAAAAAAGAAAAAAAACATCGCAGACCATTGAATGAAAAACAAAAGCAGAAACTTATTTCCATTGGAGTTCAAATAGGGATGTCGCAGGCAGAACGCTCGTGGCGGGAACAATATAGGGAAGCGGAGGAATTTTATCATAAATATGGGAATCTGGCAGTCCCAAAGCGTTATGTAGCGGAAAATAGAAAAAATCTTGGGGTCTGGCTGCAGCATCAGCGCGCGAATTATCGAAGTGGAAAACTGGCAGACTGGCAGATTCAAATGCTGGATGAAATTGGCATGGTGTGGAAGGTGACCGATTCCTGGGAGCAGGGGATTGTACATGCAAAAAAGTATTTTCTTGCAAACCGGAATCTTTTGGTGCCGCATCATTATATCTGCTCCGATGGATACCGGCTTGGCAAGTGGATTTCCAACCAGCGTCTTGCGTACAGCGGCCTGGCAAGAAAAGGTTTGAGAGAAGAACAAATACAGCAGCTGGAAGGGTTCGGTATGATATGGAATGCAAAACAGGGCAGAAGAAGAGTGCAGTGAAAGTAATATCATTACAAAAAAGAAAATCGAAAAATAACTAGGGAAGTAAAATAAAATATCAGAAAATTTTAAATCAAATTTATGTGAAATTACATTGTTGTAAAGTTGTAAAAATATCAAGTTGAAAGAGTGATTTTTACGGATTCAATAATAAATATGGAAACTAGAAAAAAGATAAAAAATATAGATCAGAACATAAAATTAGAAGTTCAGGATTTTTCCAGTTATTTTTATAATGATAATGCTGGAATTCCATTCCAGAAATTGATGAAATGTATTAGCAACAAGGTTACGGTTTTATGTGATGGGAAAATCTATCATTTTGATAATGGGGAGCAAGCTATTATGACTCTTGTTGGAAAACATGAAGTCAAAAGTGTATCAGTCCATGAGAAGCAGTTGTATGTAGAATTCGTAAATTATACAGTTGAGCCGCTAATGGTATTCTACATAACAAATCGTCCAGAAGTTGCCTTGATCGCTGAAAAGTATGGAGTAAATAGAATATGGATTGATCTGGAGTCGCTTGATAAAGAAAAGCGGCAAAAAGATATGAACACAGTGAAATCACATCATAATGTGTCAGATATAGCAATTATTAAACCATTATTAACCAAAGCAGAGCTGTTAGTTCGAGTAAATTCATGGTATGAAGATTCAAAAGATGAAATTGAAGCTGTGATTGCAGCAGGTGCGGATATTATTATGCTTCCTTACTGGAAAACACCAGAGGAGGTTAAGAAATTTGTTGAAACAGTCAATGGTCGATGCAAAACAACATTGTTATTAGAAACAAAAGAAGCGGTGGATTGTATTGACGAAGTGCTTGAAATGGGAGGATTTGATGAGATTCATATTGGGCTGAATGATCTTCATATTTCTTACAATATGACGTTTATATTTGAGCTGTTGGCGAATGGTACAGTAGAAATGCTGTGCAATAAGTTTAAAAATGCTGGTATTCCTTATGGCTTCGGTGGGATTGCGAAATTAGGAGATGGTTTACTTCCAGCCGAGAAAATTATTATGGAACATTACAGGCTAGGTTCTTCTCGTGTAATTCTTTCCAGGACATTTTGTGATAATACAAAGATTGAAAACACGGAAGAAATTGATAAGATTTTTAGAGAAAATATAAGAACTTTAAGAGAATACGAGATGTCGATGGCTGATGTAACACGGGAAGAATTTGTGAAAAATAAGATTCGCGTTGCCAAGGCGGTCGATGAGATTGTTGAGACGATAAAATACGCAAAAAATAAGAAAAATTAAATCAATAGGATGAAAGATTGAAAATCGAGAATTTTTAATTCCAAGTTTGTGTCTGCGCACTGCTTGCCATAAACTTGTTATACATAAAAAACAGCGTAGAAATAGAAGAAAATTGAAAATTTCACTTTCAAAATTTGTGAAACTGCGTGTAAAAAAATTCAGCGGATTAAATTACTATTGAAAGAAAAATATTTAATAGAACAAATAAAAATTCAATAAGTGAGTTGGAAACTATATTATGAAAGTCAGGATTACATACAGACAGATTTTATCATTTTTTTTATTAATATTGTTTGCAGTAATATCAGCCATTGGAATAACAGAGATGATAGTTGTATTGCCACTGCTGATTGTTCTTGTCAACAACAGAAAAGTAAATTATATCGAAATAGTATACTGTTTACTTACAGGGTGTATATTGGCTGGGCTTATAGCATTTCGAATAATAGAGTTTTCAATGTTTCCTCAAGCGGCAGTTTTATATGCCGCAAATGAGGATGTACTGTATTGGATTGAAATAGGTCATGTACATGCAATAAGATTACTTGTCGTATATCCGGGTGCATTGTTGAGCAAATTGTTTGGATTTGAACTGAATTTGGGAGTAACGATATATTCTGCATCGCTTTTGGTTCTTATTATGTATTTTATGATAAGAATGATGAAGATCAACAACATGGAAAATAAAATAAATGCAATTATATCAGGACTTTTTGTTATTGCATTGTCGTATTTTATGAATGGAAGGCTGATATTCGTTTTTTTTGGCATTTCGCTTTTGGCTTTATATGAACTTAGGTTTAGCAAAAATGAAGTATCCGTTTTTAAGATGCAGATAATGACAGCAATTTCTCTTATCTTTACTATGGTCAGCAGTGGAACCATGTTTGTTGCTTTTGCCTATGCAGTGATGATTATACCCTATCGATGGAAGAAACTTTATACAATAAAAAAGAAACGGTTATTTATTATCATTTTCTTGGTTAGTGCAGTTCCCATTATCGGTATATTTGTACCTTATCTTATAAAGATGACAGAACGGAATATTATCTTTTACGGAGGAGGGTTTCAGGGGGCGATCAATATGATCAATCATGGTCTTGGAAAATTTATAAATACAGATAACAAGTTATTGGTACTTTTCCTTTTTGTTGTTGGGGCAATTGTTGTGATTATTAATATCTATTTGTTTAAGCGAAAAATTATCAAAAGAGATCATCCCAATTTACCGCTGTTTCTTCTTGTAAATCTTAGTGCTTATGGAAGTATATTTGGACTAAGCACGGGATTAACTGCACTAATACCGCTATTTGTATTAATGATTGAGAAGACAAATAAAACCGTTAGATTAGTATGAGGTTAGTTATGGACAAGAAGAAAAAAATTCTGAACAGTATAGCAAAATCTGCCGCGGTCTTATCGATTATAACGGTTTTTATAAAGGCAGTCGGGTTTATGAAACAAGCCGTTATTTCATACTATTTTGGCACTTCGGTCGAGATGGATTCGTATCTGATCATAACAGATTTTGTCAGTGAAGTTGGAATGATGTTTTTTTCTTCCATAGCAATAACATTAATAGCGATCTATGATGAAGAAAAAAAAGATACCAAGAGAAAAAATGAATTCGTATCAAATGCGTTTACAGGGCTGGTTGTTTTTTCTGTTGTATTAACAGTGATTTTATATTTGTTTGCTAAACCAATATGGAGGACGTTAGCACCAGGATTTCCCTTAGAGATTCTGAATGAAGCAATAAAGAAATTACGCATAATTTTAATTTTTCTTATCAACATTTGTATAAGTAATATATGTATTGCGTTATTGAATGCGGAAAAGAAATTTATAACAGCGAAAAGTATAGGTCTAATTCAGAGTCTATGTATCATAATTGCATGTGTGTGTTTTGAAAAAAAACTTGGAATTACAGCATTATATTATGGGTTTGGTGCTTTTTACATAGTTGAAAATATTTTTTTGTTATTTCACGTCAAGAGTATTTTTTTATACCAATTGCACAATCCCTTCAAAGATATAAGAGTCAGAAAGCTGATAAAACTTAGTATTCCTCTTTTTATCAGTTCGGCAATTGTTCAGATTAATGCAATGATTGATAAAGCAATCGCGTCTAATTTAGAAGCGGGAAGTGTATCAGGAATGTCTTACGGGCATTTTGTTTTTTCCACAATTCATTCCATTATTATTGCAAGTGTGACAACTGTTTTATATTCATACTTTTCAAATTATGTAGTTGAAAGAAACAATGCGGCAATTGTAGAAAAAACAAAAAGCAGTTTGCATTTATTGATTTCAATGTTGATACCAGTATGTATTTGCTGTTGTATTAATTCGGATGAGATTATTCGTTTCATATACGGCAGAGGTACATTTAGCGAGAATGCAATCAATATAACGAGCAGTGCATTTTTAGGTTATTCCATAGGTCTTGTATTTATTGCAATTAGAGATGTATATTTACAAGTTTTATATGCTTGTCAAAAAACGAAAACAGCAATGATAAATGGTGGAGCAGGGGTTTTCATTAATGTTGTTTTAAGCTTGATTTTATCAAAATATATCGGTGTGTTTGGAATAGCAGTTGCGGATAGTATATCTTATATCGTGCTTGTGATTATGAGCTATAAAAGTGTTTGCAAAATTCTTCCAGACATTAGCTCTGTATTTACAAGTAAGGATTTTGCAATAATTAGTATTTCTACAATTACTATATTTATATGTGGTTTTATATTAAATATTGTGTTTAAAGATATTCATTTCTTTTTCAGACTTGTTGTCAGCGGATTGGTAGTTTTTGGAGGTTACTATATTTTGATGATACTATTTCAACACGAATCCATTTCCTGCATCAAAGGATTTATCAGACGGAGTGGTGAGAAAAATAAATAATTTTGAACGAACTTGTATTTAGAAGTTTACTGATTTGTATTTATGGCAAAAAATGATGAGCAGATTAGAGCAAGAAGTTGGGAAACTTTACGCAATACGAAAAAAAGCTGTGAATTAGATATATTTAAATGCGCTCTCTAAATATGTAAGACAGTTAAATGGTAAATCAAAAATCTTAAAAAGTAGAATTACATCGACAAATAAGGGAGAACAACAATGCAAACAATAGGATTAATTGCAGGAAAAAGCGGAGATTCACTTACAGACGAGTTGCATAAAAGAGGATATAAAGTTGCGATTGTTTGTGGAAGGCTAGAAGAAGCTGGATATGATTCTGCAGATGAAAGGATATTATTGGATTTGCTGGAGTTTGAAAAAATTATTCGATTTTTTCAGAAGAAGAACGTGAAAAAAATTATTATTGGAACGGGTCATTATCTAGTGTTCAATTTAGTGGAAAAGTTAGAGCAAGCGGGGTTTAAAACTAATATTGATATAAGAAAGAGTTTACTTGCAAAAGATAAGGTGCGTTTTAAAAAGAAATTAGAAGAAATTGGAGTGGATACACCTGCCTATGCGAGTTTTCTAACGCGCGAAGAATTTTACAAAGATGGAATAGTTTTTCCCTTACCTTGTGTTGTGAAATCAAATACGGATACAGTCCAGCCAAAAAAAATAAACGATATTGAAAATTTGGCGGAAGCTGCGGAAGATGTATTTTCGACAAATGCAGTTTTATTATTAGAACAATATATTCAAGGAAATGATTGTACAGTAGCTGTCGTTAATGATGGAATTACAGTTAAATCATTAGGTGTTTTGTATTATAGTAAGGCAAAAGAATATGGTTTAAAAGGGTTTGATTTGGCAAAATCAGAAATTATGTCAGAGGAAAAGGAAAAAGAAGTATGTAAGATTGCATCTGATATAGTAAGGAAAATAGGATTTTCTGGATTAGTAAGAATTGATTTTATTATAAGTGAAAAAATTTATGTTTTAGAACTTAATTCAGTTATTGTAACAGGTTATCACGGCAGTGCATATCCATTTTTTGAAAAACAAGGAATTAATATTGCAACAGAAGCAATAAACGCATCATTAAAGATTTTAAAGGAGGAATAAGTTGAAGATATTTATAGATGTCATTACAAGCATACAGAAAAGATTGAATTATTAAGTGTAGTTTATATGTAAATAGTTTTTTGAATGAAAGGGTAAAAAGTGTATAGATATTTTAAACGAGCAATTGATATAACAGTTTCTTTTGTAGCAATTCTTTTATTGATACCAGTATTTATTTTAGTTGCAATCGTGATAAAGATAGATTCCAAGGGTACAGTAATTTTTAAGCAGGAAAGAATTGGTCAAAAAACGAAAAAATTCTACATATACAAGTTTCGGACGATGGTATCAAATGCCTCTTTAATTGGACCGACTAGTACAGCAAAAAATGATACTAGAATAACGAAAGTAGGTCTTTTTTTAAGGAGGACTAGCATAGATGAATTGCCTCAATTATGGAATATTTTGTTGGGTGATATGAGCTTTGTGGGGTATCGACCAGGAGTAAAAGAAAATTATTCAGAAGAAGATTTGAATTCGGAAATATTTCGTGTAAAGCCCGGATTGACTGGTGCTGCACAAGTAAACGGTCGAAGCAATCTTTCTCTGGAAGAAAAACGTAATTACGAGAAGGAATATGCAAAAAATATAAGTTTTATAACTGATATAAAAATATTTTTTAAGACTATAAGAGTGATTTTTTTAGGAAGAGATACGAATTAAATATAGAAGAAAAATATTTTTTTTAAAATAAAATATATAGAATGAAAAATGCAATATAGTAGTAAACAAATCGGTAATTGATTGGAGGATAATAATGAAAAAAATTATGTATTTTCCATACGGTGGGGGACATGGAAATATTGTTAAATGTCTATATAAAGGGCTGTCTGTTAAGCCGGAATTAGAACAAAAAATTATAGCACTTACAGTTTCCTGGAGAATATTTGATGAGAATAATATACCATATGGAAGATTAAGCGATTATTGCGATGTTATTAAAGAGTGGGATAAGATTATTAAAATCGGGCAGAAACTTGCAGAGACTATAGAATTTCGGAATCCTGATCTTCAATACAATGATTATTGTGCATATCTAGGGATAGGGTATTATTGTCTTATTCATGAATATGGAGAAAAAGAAGCTGAAAAAAAGTATGCTGAAATAGGAAGACGAGCTTTTTGCCCAGTAAAGGTCATGAAAGAAATACTGGAATATGAAAACCCAGATGCTGTAATTATAACCAGCGGAGTTCGTACAGAGAGGGCTGTTGGAATTGCTGCAAATGAATTAAAAATACCAGTAATACGAATTGTTGATCTTCATGAATTTGAGCGATCGGGATGTGAATGTTACACTTGCGTGATGAATGAGTATGCAAAGAAATATGCAATATCTATATTGAATGAAAACCCAGAACACGTTTATGTTACGGGGCAGCCTGTATTTGAAGATAATTACAGATTGGACGCTCAAATTAACTTAAAGATAAGAAGTGAATTACAGTTAGATAAATATGATAAATTGATTGTATATCTTGAACAACCCGGATTGGATGAAACGAGCAGCGTTGAAAATGAAATTATAAGGATAGCAAAAGAAAAACCAAACTGGCTGTTTGTGATAAAACAGCATCCGAATCAAACAGATGACCTCAAAAATGATATTTGTGAAAATATTGTATCTTTTAGAAAATATCCATTGAATTATCTGCTTAACAATTGTGATGTAGCTATTACAAGAGATTCAACTGCTGGGCTGGAAGCAGTACTTTTAGACAAACCTTTAATTAATACAGCTTTGGCAGAAACTAGCAATAAATTTGCTGTAATGGATTTTGATTATTCAAGTTATGGTATTTCATATAAAGTAACAAACTTAAAAGATTTGTTACTTGCAATTGAAACCTGTTTAGACAACAACAGCGAAATTGCAATTAAATTAAAGAGCAATCGAACATTATTTGAGAATGCTCCACATGTAATTGACAATATATATCAGGTTTTATCCGATGCATGGGGGAGCGGAAATAAAGAATCCATTTGAAATTATGCAGTTTATAAGAAAGAAGAAATCCTATGAAAAATATAATTGGCTTGATTGGTGGGGCAAGTGGAAGGGAACTTACAAAACAGATTCAGAAATTTGGATTTGAGGTGGCTTTGATTTCTGGAAAAGAGAACGAACCCGGAAGTGAAATTGCACAGTATGTTCTTGCAACAGATTTAAATAATTCAGATGAAATATATACCTTTTTACAAAAATTAAAAGTTGAACATCTGATTATTGGCACGGGTCATCGGTTTGCATTTAAGCTGGGAGAGATACTCGAACAGAAAGGAATAAATCTTAATATAAATGTTAAGGCGAGTAAAATTGCGAAAGAAAAAAAACTTTTTAAAGATTATATTTCTGACAAAGGTTTTTTGATGCCTGCTTACGCATCTGTCTCAGATTTGAAGTCAATGCCTTCACTTGATACTATTATTCAGATCGTTGGGCTGCCTTGTGTAGTGAAAGCGACTGTTGACACAATGCTTCCTCAAAAGGCTGCAAATAAAGAAAACTTAGCCAGAGCTATAAGTGAGATACTTAATAGCGGCTCACCTGTTATTGTAGAACAATTTATCAGAGGAATTGATGTTACTGTTTTTGTTTCGGCAGCAAAAGATAAAGCAAATGCTTTGCCTGTATGCTATTACAGTAAGGCTGAAGACAATAATATGAAAGGGTTTAGCAGCAATGAGTATTGGAAAGAGCATCTTTCTCCTGAGATTGAAGCGAAAGTAAAGGCTTATTGTGAGAAACTTGTAATTGCATGTGAATTGGAAGGGCTTCCCAGGGTGGATCTTATGGTTTTGCCAGATGGAACGGCATATATTTTAGAAACGAACAGTGTAGGTGTTACTGGCGTAAATGAAAGACATGCTGCGTATTGTAAGGGTACAGTGTTAGCGCTTAGAAAACAGGGAATTGATGTTGCAGAAATTGCTGTAAAAACAGCACTTATAAAGTTTGGAATTTTATAATGGTACGAGTGAAAAGGAAATGAAGAGAAAAAATGGCAAGAAAGATTTTACAGCAAAAAATAAAACAGGGGAGTAAAACATGTTCAGCTTAGATCAGTTTATAAATCAGTATGTTATAAAGCGCTCCGCTTCTATGTTTTATCCAGACATAAAAGCGAATTGGGATATTCTTAGCGAAAAGATTGCAGGGAAATCGGTTCTTGTAATTGGGGGCGCCGGCTCTATTGGTTCATCTTTTGTCAGAGCGGTTCTTACATTTAAACCAGCAGCACTTGTGGTAGTAGATACAAATGAGAACGCCTTAGCAGAATTAACCAGAGACTTACGTTCTACAAAAGGAATGCATGTTCCAAAAGACTATTTTCCGTATCCGATGGATTTTTCATCTCCTGTTTTCGAGAAGATGTTTCGAAATCGTGGAGGATTTGATATCGTGGGAAATTTTTCGGCACATAAGCATGTAAGATCAGAGAAGGATATCTATTCGATGGAGGCACTGCTTCAGAATAATGTTCTCCACGCGAAACTGCTGCTTGATCTTTTATCGGAGTATCCACCAGAGGAATATTTTTGTGTATCTACAGATAAGGCAGCGAATCCTGTAAATATTATGGGAGCAAGTAAAAGGATAATGGAAGATGTAATTTTTTCTTATTCTGATAAGTTTCCAGTAAAAACGGCTCGGTTTGCTAATGTAGCTTTTTCGAACGGTTCTCTTCCAGCAGGTTTTTTGGCGCGAATTCAAAAATTGCAACCATTGTCTGCACCGTCGGATGTTCGACGCTATTTTGTATCCCCGGAGGAATCGGGACAATTGTGTTTGCTTTCGTGTATTCTTGGTGAAAATAGAGCGATTTTCTTTCCAAAGTTTAACAAAGCTCAGATGATGACTTTTGATGCCATTGGAACAGAACTGTTAAAAGTTTATGGATATAAAGCTTTGAAGTGTTCTTCTGAGGAAGAGGCAATGGACAGGGCAGAAGATCTGAAAACAGGAAGTGATCTCTATCCTGTTTATTATACAATATCTGACACATCAGGAGAGAAGTCTTTTGAGGAATTTGTGACGGACACAGAAACAGCAGATATGGATAGATTTTGTTCATTGGGTGTTATTACAGGAAAAAAGATACCAGACAAAGAGAAAATAGCCGTGCTTTTCAAAAATCTGAATATGGTGTTTGAAAAGTCTGAAACTGCAAAGGAAGAAATTGTTGCCATTCTGCAGAAATATCTGCCAAACTTCGAACATATTGAAACTGGAAAATCTCTTGATAGTAAAATGTAAAATTATTGAATAATAAAAGAAAGGTAACAAAGATGGATAAGTTTATTCCTCTGTCAATTCCAAATTTTGAGGGAAATGAAAAAAAGTATGTTGACGATGCAGTGATTCAAGGCTGGGTTTCAACTGGCGGCGCATATGTTACAAAACTGGAGCAAGAAATGGCAAAATTTCTTCATGTGGACAATATTGCTGCATGTCAAAGCGGAACATCTGCTCTTCATCTTTCCTTGGTTGAGGCTGGGGTAAGACCAGGTGATTTGGTTATTGTTCCCCCGTTGACTTTTATAGCGGCAGTAAACCCTGTAAAGTACCAGTTTGCCACGCCTGTATTTATTGATTGCGACGACAGCTTTTGTATTGATCCGATCAAACTGAGAAGCTTCTGTGAACAAGAATGTCAGTGGGATGGAAATGTTTTAAAACATAATGATGCCGATGTAAAAGCGGTTGTCGTTGTCCATGTTTTTGGCAATATGGCAGATATGGAAGCAATTATGGATATTGCTGAAAAATATAATTTAAAGGTAATTGAGGATGCGACGGAGGCTCTGGGGACAAAATATACAGAAGGAAAGTATCAGAACAAGTACGCTGGTACAATTGGAGACTTTGGATGTTACAGCTTCAATGGCAATAAAATCATTACAACAGGAGGCGGGGGAGCTGTGACATCCAATAATCCGAAAGCAGTTGATCACCTTCGTTTTCTCTCAACTCAGGCAAAGACGGATCCTCACTGCTATATACATGATGAAGTTGGATACAACTATCGGATGACGAATCTTCAAGCGGCGCTGGGGGTTGCTCAGATGGAGGAACTGCCTGAATTTATCAAAAGAAAACAGCGTAACTATGAATGGTATAAGAAACTATTTGACGGTTTTGAATATGGTTCTTTGATGCCTTTCCGCAGTGGGACAAGCTCTAATAAATGGTTTTATTCTGTCCATATTGACCAAACTCGTGTTGCAGTTTCCATGCGTGAAGTTATTATTGCTCTTTATGAAAAAGGTATTGAGACACGTGCCATTTGGGGGCTGATCAATGAACAGAAGCCTTATAAGGATGAAGAAACATACAAACTTGAAAAGGCACCTTATTATGCAAACTGTATTTTAAATATTCCTTCCAGCACGCAGATTACAAAAGAGGAAATGCAGTATGTGGCAGATCAGGTGAAGCAGCTGCTTAGGTCTTTGGCTGATGGATAATATACAAACTTTAATTGGAAAAGGGGAACTGACCATATCGGAGGCGATGCAGAAAATTGATGGAAATGCCTATGGAATTCTCTTTCTTGTTGATGAGTGTAATGTTTTATTGGGATGCATTACAGATGGAGACATTCGACGTTTTCTGCTCTCGGGAGGGAAGATGGATGCCGTGGCAATGGATGCGGCAAATAGGCAGCCAAAGACGGCAAAAACAATCAATGAAGCTAGACAGTTATATCATAAAAGGGATTATATTGTTATACCAATACTTGGAGAAAACGGCAATATTATAGATTTATATTCAGGTGAATCCGGTGAAATTGTCAGCAAACCAAAAAATTCATTAAAAATCCCTGTTGTAATCAATGCTGGAGGAAAAGGAACCAGACTTGATCCATTTACAAGAGTACTGCCAAAACCTTTGATTCCAGTTGGTGATCTTCCGATTATTGAACATATAATGAAGGAATATCAATCGTATAACTGTAACGAATTCCACATAATAGTGAATTATAAGCGAGATTTGATAAAGGCTTACTTTGCAGATAATGATAATCATTACAACATTACTTGGTATGATGAAATAAATCCTCTCGGCACTGGAGGCGGATTAAGTTTTCTGCGTGGAAAATTTGGGGATACGTTTTTCTTTGCCAACTGTGATGCTCTTTTGACAGCGAACTATGAGAGTATGATAAAATTTCATAAAGAAAATAAGAATGTGATTACAATGGTTTGTGCTTATAAAAACATTAACATTCCTTATGGTGTGGTTGAAATGGGGATAAATGGGTCAATAGAGAAGATGAAGGAAAAACCGCTTATGTCCTTTTTGACAAACACTGGCATTTATATCGTTGAGCCAGAAGTAATTGATGATATAGAAGATGGAGTTTCTATTGGATTTCCTGATGTTGTTGATATACAAAGGAAAAAAGGGAGAAAAGTTGCCGTTTTTCCTGTTCGTGAGAATGACTGGATGGATATGGGACAGATGCCGGAACTTGAAAAGATGAGGGTAAAACTTTATGGGGAGTAGAGACAAATAGATTTGGAAAGGAGACAAGATTATTTATGAAGTATTGTAAACGCTGTGTAATGCCTGACACAAGACCAGGGATTGTTTTTGATAGGGGGGGGGGGTATGCAGTGCATGTCGTGCCTATGAAAACCGTAATAGAGTAGATTGGGATTCTCGTTGGAAGGAATTTGAACAAATCTGCGAAAAATACCGCAGGAGTAATCCTGGTGAATATGATTGTGCTATTGCGGTTTCCGGCGGCAAAGATTCACACTATCAGGTGCATCTGATGAAGAATATAATGCATATGAACCCTATATTGTTCACAGTCGAAGATAATTTCACTATGACTGAGGCAGGTAAGCACAATCTTAAAAATTTATCTGAAGAGTTTGGATGCAATATAATAAGTATAAAACCAGACAGAAAAACTCAAAAGCTGCTAATGCGGTATATGTTTGAAAAGTATGGCAAGCCAACGTGGTTTATTGATCGGTTGATTTATACATATCCACTTAAAATGGCGATTCAATTTAATATACCACTGCTTGTATATGGTGAGAATGTAAGTT
The DNA here is from genome assembly GCA_947086895.1 of uncultured Lachnospiraceae bacterium. Taxonomy (GTDB): domain Bacteria; phylum Bacillota; class Clostridia; order Lachnospirales; family Lachnospiraceae; genus RGIG4057. The sequence goes on from CAMUAR010000060.1 coordinate 14,356, forward strand.
ATGAGTATGGCGGAAATGGTGCAGAAGAAACTTATTCTGCAAAAGATCAGATTAACAATGGAGTTGCTCTTGAAGTCAGTGAGAAGGAGCTTATAAATAATGCTGGAGTAACAGCAGAGGATTTAATTCTCACAAAATCTCCGAGCAAGGAACAATTAAATCAGTTGGATCCAATTTACATCTCCTATTTTGTGCCATGGAATAGCATAGCTAATTATGAGTTCGCAAAAAAATACGGTTTCCATGATTTAACACATGAATGGAAGCGCACACATCACATTGAAGATTTTGATCAGGTTGATAGTTACGCCTATTTGATTCATCCATGGCTTAAGTATCCAAAGTTTGGTCATCAGTTTACAACGGATTATGCTTCGCGTTTTATTCGATATGGAATAATTACTAGAGAAGAGGCGATAGAACTTGTGAAAAAGCATGACCATGCGTTAGATCCAAAGTGTGTACGTGATTTTTGTGAATTTTGTGGGTATACAGAGTCTGAATTCTGGAGTATTGTAGATAAATTTTATAATACAGATTTGTTTAAAAAGAATGAGTTTGGAAAATGGGTTCTTAAGGAGCCTATCAGCTAAGAGTTTTTCCTTCCTTCGAGTAAAAAAATGTGAAGCGTTTTGCAAGGAGGAAGCTAAAATGGAAAAAAAGAATCTGATTGAAATGTATCACCTTCCTAAAGAGGTGAAGTATTGCAGGCGTTGTACGATGTCAAATCAAAGACCGCGTATTACGTTTGATGAAGAGGGAATCTGCAGTGCATGCAGATTTGCGGAGAAGAAACAAACAGCGATTGACTGGAATATCAGGGAGAAGAAGCTTCAAAAACTCTGTGACCGATTTAGAAAAAATGACGGTTCTTATGATGTTATTGTTCCTTGTTCCGGCGGAAAGGATGGTAGTTTTGTTGCTCATCAGCTGAAGAAAAAATATGGAATGCATCCGCTCACTGTTACATGGGCATCTTTGGTTGATTCTCCTGTTGGGAAGAGGAACCTTGCTAATTTTATTGAATCTGGTTTTGATAATATTCTGTTTTCTCCTAACCAAAAAGTTAAGCGTCTTTTGACAAAGCTGTCTTTTGAATTAATGGGAGATCCTTTCCAGCCTTTTATTTATGGACAGACTAACTTTCCTCTCAAGATTAGTGTAGAGTATCATATACCTCTTATTATGTATGGTGAGAACGGAGAAGTTGAGTATGGTGGAGATATGAAGAATGCAGATTTGCCTACTCGTGAAATTACAGATCACAATAAGCATTATTTTTCTAATATTCCACCAGAGAAGTTTTTGGAGTACGGAATTACGAAACAGGATTTGTATCCTTATATGGCGCCTGACTTTGAGAAAATAAAGGCAAATAAGACAGAGATTCATTTTATGTCATATTATGTAAAGTGGGATCCAAGAGGAAATTATGAGTATTGTAAAGAAAATACTGGGTTTAAACCTTCTAAAGAGCGGTCAATTGGAACATATACAAATTTTGCATCGCTTGATGATGAAATTGATGGGTTCCATTATTGGCTTGGTTTTGTTAAGTTTGGTATTGGTCGTGCAACCGCAGATACAGCACATGAGATTCGTGATGGATATATGACTAAGAAAGAAGGAATCGAATTCGTTAAAAAATATGATGGCGAGTTTCCAGAAAAATACTTCAAAACATTTTTGGAATATTGTAATATAACTGAAGAAAAATTTTGGAATATTGTTGATTCATGGAGATCCGATCATATCTGGGTTAAGAAAGAAGGCAAATGGAAACTGCGTAATCCTATCTGGAAAGAGAAAGAAGATAAATAGACGCAAGTGAAAATGGTAGTTGTAGGTGATGCGGAGGTATGTATATATTATGCTCCGCATTATCTTTGAAAAAGAGGAAGTGAACGTGAAAACAAACTTATTGCTTATAGGCGGCGGTGGGCATTGCAGATCTGTTTTAGACTGTTTGATATTATTGGGAAGATATAATCAGATTGGAATTGTTGATAATAATAAATCTGCTTCTATATTGGGAGTTTCTGTAGTTGGAAATGATGATGATCTTTTTGAACTGATGAAAAATGGGTGGACATCCGCTTTTATTACTGTCGGAAGTATTGGCTCAACAATAGTTAGGCGCAAACTTTATCATCGAATAAAAAATTTAGGGTTTCAGATTCCAATTATTATTGATCCTACTGCTATTATTGCAAGCGAAGTTCAAATGGAAGAGGGGGTTTTTATTGGAAAACGTGCAGTTGTCAATTCTGGAAGCAGAATAGGCAGCAATGCAATTATTAACACAGGTGCGATTGTTGAACATAACTGTTGCATTGGAGAGTTTTCACATATAAGTCCTGGAACAACAATATGTGGTCATGTTCGGATTGGCAATGATACACATATTGGCTCAGGAAGTGTGGTACGTCAACAAATAACAATAGGGGATAGTGCTTTGATAGGAGCTGGAAGTGTTGTTGTAAAAGATATTTCAGGACATGTAAAAGCATACGGAAATCCATGTAAGGTGGTTGAATAAATGGGCGTTTATATTATAGCAGAAGCGGGTGTGAATCATAACGGCAGCTTTAAGCTTGCATGTAAACTTGTAGATGAAGCAAAGAAAGCAGGAGCTGACTGCATAAAGTTTCAGACATTTCAAGCGAAAAATTTGGTTTCACGCAATGCACAAAAGGCGGAATATCAAAAAGATACAACCGGAGAGGGAACTCAAGCAGATCTGTTAAAAAGGCTGGAACTTACATACGATGAATTTCTTGCGTTAAAGGCATACTGTGATAAAGTTAAAATATGTTTTTTGTCCACGCCTTTTGATTTTGAAAGTATTGATTTTCTTAATACAATCGATATGCCCTTCTGGAAAATTCCATCTGGGGAGATTACGAACTATCCATATCTTCTTGCACTTGCAAGAACGAGAAAACCCGTTGTGATGTCTACGGGAATGTGTCAGATAAGTGAAATTGAAGCAGCGATCAATATTCTGCGTAAGAATGGAACAAGAACGATAAAACTTCTTCATTGCAATACAGAGTATCCTACACCATTTGAAGATGTAAATTTAAAGGCTATGCAGACAATGAGGGATGTATTTGGTCTTGAAGTTGGCTATTCTGACCATACAAAAGGAATTGAAGTTCCAATTGCAGCAGTAGCTATGGGGGCTACTATTATAGAAAAACATTTTACTTTGAACTGTAATATGAAAGGACCAGACCATAAGGCAAGTTTAGAGCCATGCGAACTTGCAGCAATGGTTTCAAGTATCCGGCATATTGAAAAAGCAATAGGAACAGGTAATAAAATACCATCCTATTCAGAAACAAAAAATATTGCTATTGCCCGGAAAAGCATTGTAGCAAAGGTTAATATAAAAGCCGGAGATGAATTTACAACAGATAATATTACCGTCAAGCGTCCAGGAACTGGAATTAGTCCAATGAGATGGAATGAAATTCTTGGAACGAAAGCAATCAGAGATTTTAAAGAGGATGAATTGATAGAATTATGAAAAAGATCGCGGTTGTAACTGCTACAAGAGCAGAATATGGTTTGCTTTCTCCTGTGATAAAAGAACTGCAAAAGCAAGAAAACAATGAATTTAAAGTTGATCTTATTGTTACAGGAACACATTTGAGTGACAATTATGGTAGGACTATTAAAGAAATTGATGACAGAATAGAACAATGTATTTTGATATCTGTTAAGTCGGATTCAGAAGCAGATATTTCTGTAAATCAAGCAGAAACCCTTGTGAAGTTCACTGAGCTGTTTCTTGAAAAAAGATACAATGCTATTGTCCTGCTTGGCGATAGATACGAGATTTTTGCGATAGCAATAGCAGCAGGAAATACAAGAACCCCAGTATTTCATCTTTGTGGCGGGGATACTACACAAGGGGCTTTGGATGAGTGGATTCGTCATTCGATCACAAAGATTAGTTATCTCCATTTTGTTACAAACAAGGAGAGTGAAAAGAGAGTTATTCAGCTTGGAGAAGATCCCGAAAGAGTATTTAATTATGGTTCGACAAGCATTGATAACATTATGCATATTGCTGATATAAGTAAAGTTAAAGTACTGTCAAGCATAGGCTTTAAAGATTGTAAATACGCTCTTTGCACATACCATCCAGTAACAATGGAAGATGAAAAAATAGATGACCAGATAAAAGAACTTTTCAAAGCAATAATACATTTTCCTGGTATTCAGTTTATGATTACAAAATCAAATGCTGACCATGGCGGTGCGCGGATTAATGAGATGCTAAATAAAGCGGAAAGAGAGATTGATAATCTTTCTGTGTTTACTTCTCTTGGTGCTCGTCGATATCTTTCTCTAATGAAATATGCTGAGTTTGTACTTGGAAATTCGTCGAGTGGAATTATTGAAGCTCCGGCATTTCATATACCAACAGTTAATGTTGGAGATCGGCAGCGGGGAAGATTGCAGTCGGAGAGTATAATCAATTGTGGAACTGCTGCTTATGAAATTGTTAAAGCGATTAACGAGGCTTTAAGCGATAAGCACAAAGCAATTTGTCAGCGGATTGTCAGCCCTTATGGAGATGGTTATGCAGCAGAAAAAATTGCAAAAAAAATAATTGAAGTTGTGTTAAATTGGAAGATAGATTTGAAAAAAAAATTCTATGACTTTTAAGGATCATAAAGAATACCTCAATGATTACAAATAAAAAAAGTCAAACTATAATAAAGAAGAAATTTAAATATAAAAAATTTCTATGGATACCTGATTGTTATATGAAAAGGTATATTTCATAATGGATATTTGGAATTATATACAGAAGATTATGGTCAAAAAAATAGAAGTAATAAAAAATAGGAGGATAGGTCAAAAGAAATTTATGATCTATAAATATAATGAAAAATATTGCTATTATTCCTGCGAGAAGTGGGTCAAAGGGACTAAAAGATAAAAATATTAAAAACTTATGCGGGAAACCTTTGATGGCATACACGATCGAAGCAGCAGTAAAATCAGGATGTTTTGATGAGATTATGGTTTCTACTGATTCAGAAAAGTATGCTGAAATTGCAAGACAGTATGGTGCGAATATCCCTTTTCTGAGAAGTGAAGCTACAGCGACGGATACAGCTAGTTCTGGAGATATGATTGAAGAAGTTTTGAACGGATACAGACAACAAAAACAAGAATTTGATACATTTTGCCTTCTTCAGCCAACATCTCCTTTAAGGGTTTCGGAGGATATTTTTGCTGCGTATAAGATTTATAAGGAAAAGGCTTCATTTGCAGTTGTTTCTGTATGTGAGACCGAACATTCTCCTTTATGGTGTGGACATCTTCCTGAAACGAATGAGTTTACAAATTTTATTAATCCAGATCATATAAAACGAAGACAAGATGGTGGTAAGTTCTACCGATTGAATGGCGCAATTTATATCGTAAATATAGAAAAATTTAGAAGAGATCGATTCTTTTATCAGGCAGGAAGTTACGCCTATATAATGTCTCAAGAAAAAAGTGTAGATATTGATACGGAAATTGATTTTAGATTTGCAGAATTATTAATTCAAGATTATATATCTAAGATAATGATAAAATAAGATATAAAATAGATAAAAACACAGAGTTAATAAATATAAAAAAATTCAAGTACAGAATGTATTAGAGGAATAATTACGTTATATTTTTATTATATCACTTGAAAATATGATATGCGTATTGTATAATAATTGCAAAATTTTAAATCTTTTCAAAGCTATCATAAGGCTGTTTGACAGGGAGGTGGCAGTGTGAAAAAACGAATTCCGATTGGAATTGAATTTTACAAAGAGATGATCGATAAAGACTATTATTATATTGATAAGACACTGCTGATAAAAGAAATTTTAGACAGCGGCGCAAAAGTCAGCCTTTTAACCAGACCGCGCCGTTTTGGAAAAACGCTTGCTGTAACCATGCTGAAGGATTTTTTTGAGGACGAACGAGATTCGAATGGAAATAAGATTGACAACAGCCGTTATTTTAAGGAAAAAAAGATTTCTGATTGTGGAGATGTTTATTTATCAAAACAGGGCAGATATCCTATAATTAATTTAACATTAAAATCAGCAAACCAGCCAGATTATGAAATGACCTATGGCGTCCTGAAAAAAAGTATTATCGAGGAATTTGGGAGACATTTTTATATTCTTCAAGGTCAAATGCTTCGGGAAGATGAAATTCAGAAATTTCAGGAGATTTTAAAAGGGGAGGCAAAGCCGGATGATTATGCTACGGCTCTTGCCTTTTTATCCCAATGTCTGAAAAAATATCATAACAGCAATGTTGTAATTTTGATTGATGAATATGATGTGCCATTGGAGAACGCATATTTTCGGGGGTTTTATCATCAGATTGTCGATTTTATTCGTTCTTTGTTTGAATCTGTGCTAAAAACAAATAATGCTCTGGAATTTGCAGTGATTACAGGGTGTCTTAGGATCAGCAAAGAGAGTATTTTTACAGGATTAAATAATTTGGAAGTTGTTTCCTTATTAAATAAAAATTATGCGGAGTATTTTGGTTTTACATCATCGGAAGTAGAGGAGATGCTTCAGTATTATAAATTGGAAGAAAAATTACAAGAATTAAAAAAATGGTACGACGGTTATTATTTCGGAAATACAGAAATTTATAATCCATGGAGCGTTATCAATTATATAAAAACAGCTTTTATTGATTTTGCAGCTTTTCCAAAGCCTTATTGGTCAAATACATCCTCCAATAGTATTGTAAAAGATTTGATCGAAGGAGCAAATCAGGATACAAAAAAGGAGATTGAGAACTTGCTGGCAGGCGGAACAATTGAAAAGCTGGTTCATGAAGAGATTACTTATGATGATATTCATAAGTCAGGGGATAATCTCTGGAATTTTCTGTTTTTTACCGGTTATTTGAAAAAGGTGGGGGAGAGGTTTGAAATCAGTCAATTATATTTAGAAATGGCAATTCCAAATCAGGAAGTTCATTATATTTATGAAAATACAATTTCTCATTGGTTTGATCAAAAAGTAAAAGCGATGGATCGGACAGAGCTTTATCAGGCGGTTGTCCAGGGAAATTGTCTTGTTGTTGAAACAATCTTAAGAGAACAGTTAAAGAAAAGCATTAGTTTTTATGATGCAGCAGAGCAGTTTTACCATGGTTTTTTGGTTGGAATGCTAAGTGGTCTTGGCGAGTATGTTTTGCAGTCCAACCGGGAAACTGGCGATGGCAGGGCAGATATTATTATGACTCCGGCGGATGAACGGCAGCCAGTGATGATTTTTGAATTAAAGCGTGCAGAGCGCTTTACCCATATGGAAGAACGATGCCAAGCAGCACTTGCGCAGATAGAGGATCGGCATTATGACGCGGAGTCCCGCGATGAAGGTTATAAAAGGTTTATTAAATATGGAATTTGTTTTTGTAAAAAATCCTGTATGGTTGCAGCGGTAATCGAATCACCAGAGAATAAAGAGAAAAATAATTTATAAGAGTACGAAGAATCGAAAGAATAAGATATAGAAGTACTTTTATGGTAAATTAATTTACAGTAAGAAAATTAAAAAAGCAGTTTGTAAATGTGTTTTGTGATTATAATAATACCGAAAAAAGAAAGAAACCGTTCTTTGACAAGATATGTTACAAAGAGGTATACTGGGCGTGCAGGAAGCAGGAAAAATCTCTGTGCTTAACATGTCGGAGATTGGTTTTTCTTCTGCAATTATTGTAAGTATGTACAAGCCCTTAGCAAAAGGAAATAAAGTTCAGGTTTGTGCGCTGCTTGATTATTACAGAAAAGCAAGTAGAATGATCGGTTTATTAATTTTATTGTTTGGTATTGCAGTTCTGCCGTGGATTTCACAGCTGATAATTAGGTTTATCTTGCAGATTATAATCTTATGCATATTTAAAAATTTTTATGATTATGCTGTAATTATGTTTTTTTCAACAAATTCCAATAGGTCGAACAGTTTGATAAACTTGAATAGGTCGAATAGATGAAAATTTGAATTTAACAAACAGGAGAGAGGCGGATTTAAATT
>CAMUAR010000061.1 GCA_947086895.1 uncultured Lachnospiraceae bacterium
GCTTTGTAGTATCAAGCATTTTTACATGCTCATGAATAATTCAGGTTTATATATTAAACTTTCGCTAAATTATACCATAATAGTTATAAATTTTAAAGTGTTTTTTACTTTTTATATTGTAGTCATACTCCCATACATAAAATCCCCGGAGAGTAATTTTATATACTTTATCTCCGGGGAATGTCCAAATATTTAAACTTCACAAATTTTTGATTGTTATGTCATAATTAAAAAAAACTTATAAACTGCTGTAATAGTAAGTTTCATATTACAATATTTTTTAGGAGTCGGACGAAAAATAATAAATAATTCCGTTGGTATGATCAAAAAACGCTATAACAATATTATGTGAATATCTGTTTTTATTAAATGCTTCATCCAAATTTACTGTTTCTGATGAATTGCTTTGGCGGTCTAAGAAAAACCAGGAACCATAAGAAATTTGATTTATTTGTTTTAAAATTTCATCCTTTTTTGTTTCACTGATTTTTTCTAACCAGACAAGATTTTGTAAAATATTTTTGATAAAATTTATAATTCTCTGGTCTTGTACTGGAAGTTTATTCCAATTTGAATTTTGTATAACGTCAGACATACTATCAGGATTTTGTAAAGTAAATTGTAAGTAACAAACCCCATCGCCGAACATGCCGCCATGAGTATCTACGCCAGTCCATGCGTATGAACCAACATGTTCAGCACCAATAATGGAAAGAGCCTCTTTATAAAAAGGTTTTTTAAAAGAATGAAACAAAAATACTATAAGTAAAACAATAGATATTATAATATACAATTTTTTGATAAAAGGATGTTTCATAATTATTTTTGCTAGATTCGATATAAAATTGCTTCCACTGTGATTGGATGCAAGACATTCGTTTGTTGACAAAGCCATGCCCAATCATTTACTAAAGTAGTAAATAAGTCATCATAATCATTATCATAATCAAAATCAAATACATCATTTATAGTAATAGTATATGTTTCAAAAGTAGTTCCAAACATTTGTCTCTTTTCATATTCTGCTGTAACATCAACTTTATGTAATGCATAAAATAAATCAGCATTGTCACTTTTTTCTATAACCAAAGAAGAGGATTCTGTTATTTTCTCATTCTCAGATAATTTTTTAAAATAATCAGTATAAGCTTTGGTAGTACTTAATTTTGTCCAAATGGGACCATCTGAACCACCAAAAGTTGATTTTTCTGTGTAAGGGATATCTTCAACAGAGCATTCTACTAACATTCCAGCACATTGATAGCCTTGATTTTTGGCAATTTGTGCTGCTGCTAACCAAGCTTGTTGTACAGGTGTTGGTAGAGTAAGGCTATAAGTTGAATTTTGAGTTGATGTTGCAATATTAGAAATAAAGGCATTAAGTTCTTCATTGGTCATTTCTTCAAAGTTAATATTATTATTTTGTCCATTTGATGCATTTGCAGCTATATTATCAAATTGACAAAACAATGTACAAGTAATTATAATAAATGCAAATAATTGTGACATCTTTTTAAAAGTTTTCATAAAAATATCCTCCATAAATATAATTTTAATACATATATTACTATTTCTCTAATATTAAAGTTTTTTCTTTCGTATCCCTTTAGCCCTCCTTTCCTACCTACCCCAACCAAGTATATTGCAAGATATTACTTTAACTCAAAACTATCACATTCCTAGAACGTGTTTGAAAAATACAATCGATTCGTCAGTTTACCAAAACAAGAGAAAAAGTATAGAAAAATCAGGAATATTTTTTCTTTCTCTTGAAGAAAATTCAATGATTTTTGTTCTTATTTCATGGATTTTTCCTTTTCTTTTGTGCAGTTTTTATTTTTCAAACACGCTCTAATATAAGTATCTCAATATTTGCTTTTACTTTGTTTAGCTGTTCTTCATGGTAGTTATTTGCCCGCGCCGCGCGCAGATTGGATTTAGTCATTGGACGAACCAGACTGATTATGTCAGTTTTAATGTTCCAAAATACAAACAAGTTATTGATTGATTTCTTCTGTTTTTGATTCCTGCACTCTTTTAATAACATCTCTGTTCTGTACAATGATCAGAACAACCCTTATAATACATCATACTAATTTACATTGTTTCCCCTTTCCACTTAAATAATTTTAAATTGTTACAAAAACATAACGTAATTTAACCTGTTGTGCTAGTTAAATTTTAAAAGTTGAATCAATATATTGTATTTTCGTTTATTTAAATTACCAAATATTGATTTCATATCTATTATTTAACCATATTATCCAGTAGTTTGAACCAAAAACTATCATCACATGATACCTCAGGGAATTTATAATTCATATATAACATATCATTACTATTTTAATCAAAATATACAATATATTGATTGCAATCTAAATACTCAACTAGCACAACAGGTTAATTTAATATATCAATCCACAAAATCAATATCTGTTTACTTTTATAATCCCCCCTTTTCTTAAAATGCAAGTTTCCAAGTTCCAATATCTTGTAAATTATTATATCATATAATTTCCATTTGTCAACAATATATTTTCATATATAGTATTTACATAAAGCTATAATGTTGCTATAATACATTCAAATTTTTTTGTTTTTAGAAACTTCCAAAACAAAAAATTTCATCCAATAGAACTGGAGTGCAAACTATGGCTTTATCAGAAGGTATCAAACGCGGAACAATCGAATTACTGATTCTGACGCTGCTTCAGGACAGTGATATGTACGGATATCAGATTTGTCAGGAATTATCAAACCGCAGCAAGGGTTTGTATAATCTTCTGGAAAGTTCTATGTATCCGACGCTCTATCGACTGGTTGAAAAAAAATTAATTTCGGACAGACAGGAAAAAGCAGGAAAAAGGAGGGTGAGAGTATATTACCATTTGGAAGAAGCAGGCAAGAAACACCTTGATGGACTAAAAGAAGAATATTGCACAATTACCCGCGGTATTTTTTATATTTTAGGTATTGCGGATTTAGAAACACTAGAGAAATGGGGAGGAGCAAAAAATGAAACAACAGCTGATTGATCTTTACTTAAAGCAAGTAAAAAAATACTGCCCGCTCTCTTTTAGAAAAAAACTAATAACTGAGTTAAAAAATGATCTGCTTGATTTTCTTGAAAATCACCCAGACAGCACGCTGGAAAATATCTATCAGCACTTTGGTACTCCTGAAACATTCGCATCCGAGTACATACTGGCAATGGATAATGAACAACGTCAGGAACTAATCAATCGTTCCAAGTGGAACAAGCGATGTGTTCTCGCCGGAGTTATACTTATTGTATTGATTATATTCACTGCTGCTGTATGGATTGTCCATGAAAATTCTCAACATGTAACACCTTATTATCGTGAAGAAATTATAGATTTATCAAAATCAAATGATTGAAAAATTAAATCAAAAGATTTTCAAGGTTACAAAAACACACGCTTATGTTCTGTTATGGCAGAAAGAAAAAAGATTGAAAATTTTAATTTCCAAACTTAGAATTCGAGGTATTTTTCTCTCAAAAATTTCCACAAATTAAAATGCCGTTTTACGCGGCGGAATGAGAGGAAAAAATGAAAAAATTTATTGCTTTTTGCTTTTGTATTGTTCTTGGATTTACCGCTGCTCTGCCTTCCGGCACAACCTCTGTTTATGCTGAAACTTTTGAAAAAACAGATGAACAAATCATCAGCCAGACGACAGAATACCTAGAAGATGGAAGCTACATAACCATTACCATATCCGAAAAAACTTATCAAACTGCCCGCGGAACAGCCTACTATAAAAACGGTTCCAAATCTTATATTTTTTACCATAAAGATGGTACAGAAAGTCATCGTTTTACTGTTTCTGGCTCATTTTATGTAAATCCTGGCGTAAGTTCTTCCTGCACAAAAGCATCTCATAGTGTTACTATTACGGATACTGCATGGGAAAATGATTCCGCTTCCTCCTACTGCTCTGGAAATCAGGCGATTGGGGATGCAACGTTTATTCGGAAATTACTTGGCATTAAGGTAGATACAAAAAGTTGCTATGTTGTTTTAACCTGTGATACAAATGGAAATTTATCGTAATGATTCAAGAACATCACCAGCGTTCTTGTTGCAAAATGATTCCTTCTGCGCGATTCTGTAATCCGGCGGAAGTCATCACAAATATAATATATCTTATCAAAAAAACTGCCGCACAAGAAAACATAAAATACGGCAGTTTTTTATTTATTATATCATATTATTCTGATATAATTCTTTCCAAGGGATGCTCAGGATTCCCTGATTTTCTTACAAGTTTGTATACCCCATCAATGCCTGATCGACTTGTTTTGCTGCCTGCCGTCCTTCGTGAATCGCCCAGACGACAAGCGACTGACCGCGGTGCATATCACCTGCGGTAAATACGTTTGGCACATTTGTCGCGTAATGATCCGGCATAGTCTTTACGTTTGTGCGCTCGTTTAATTCTACGCCAAATGCGTCTGCCACGGATTTTTGCGCTCCCAAAAATCCTGCGGCAATCAATACCAGCTGTGCCGGAACTTCGTACTCGCTGCCTGCGGCTTCTGCCATAATCATACGACCTGTTTTTTCATCTTTTTTTGGCTCCAGTTTTACCACTTTTACTTTACACAGATTGCCGTTCTTATCTTTGATAAATTCCTTGACGGTTGTCTGATATACGCGCGGGTCATTGCCAAATACGGCGATTGCTTCCTCCTGACCGTAATCTGTCTTCAGCACCTTCGGCCATTCCGGCCATGGATTTTCCGGTGCGCGGTGTTCTGGTGGTTTTGGCATCATTTCAAGCTGCATCACGGATTTTGCGCCCTGCCGTATCGCTGTGCCTACACAGTCGTTCCCAGTATCTCCGCCACCGATAATAAGAACATTTTTCCCTTTTGCATCGATATATTTTTTATCTTCAAAATTGGAATCAAGCAGGCTTTTTGTCACGGATTTTAAATAGTCCACGGCAAAATAAATTCCCTTTGCATCTCTGCCTGGCGCGCTGATATCGCGCGGATTTGACGCGCCGCATGCCAAAATAACTGCATCGTAGTCCTGCGTCAGTTTTTTTGCTGATTTTGCATCTTTTCCGATTTCCACACCGACCTCAAATACAACGCCTTCTTCTTTCATCAGATTTATTTTTCGATCAATCACCTGTTTTTCAAGCTTCATATTTGGTATGCCGTACATTAAAAGCCCGCCTGCGCGGTCGCTGCGCTCAAATACTGTTACCAGGTGTCCTCTCTTGTTTAACTGGTCTGCCGCTGCAAGACCAGACGGTCCAGAGCCGACCACCGCCACGCGCTTTCCTGTTCTTACCTTTGGCGGTTTTGCAGTAATATAGCCCTGCGCATAGCCGTTCTCGATAATTCCCATCTCATTTTCTTTGATTGCGACTGGTCTGCCGTTTAAGTTGCACGTACATGCTGCCTCGCACGGCGCCGGGCAGACTCTGCAAGTAAATTCAGGAAAATTATTCGTTTTTAATAAACGGTTTAACGCCTGTTCCAGATTTCCCGTGTAGAGCAGATCATTCCACTCCGGCACTAGATTATTCAGCGGACATCCTGATGTCATTCCGCCGATTATCATGCCGGACTGACAAAATGGCACGCCGCATTCCATACATCTTGCAGCCTGTTCGCACCGTTCTTCCTCAGACAGCTGTATATGGAATTCATTAAAATTTTTCATGCGCTCTTTTGGCTTTACCGCCGTGCTGTCCTTTCTTTCATATTCCATAAAACCGGTTGGTTTTCCCATAAATCCTCTCATTCTGCCGTAAAACGGCATTTTAAAAATTATCCAAAAACGCCATTGTTGATTTTAAGTTCGCTTTATTGCAATAATTTTCTTTTTTTATTTTTTCTGAGCGTTTGCATAAAATGCTTCAATCTGCGCTTGTTCGCTGCTTAAGCCTTTTTCTTCCATCTGATAGATTGTCTGGAGCATTCTGCTGTAGTCGTGAGGAATAATCTTTTTAAATTTCGGCAGATATTCCATAAAATTTTCTAAAATCCGGTTTCCTTTTGCAGAACCTGTATATTTTACATGTTCCGCAATCATATCTTTTAATTCCATCACATCATATTTTTCCGTAACTGCTCCAAAGGATACCAAAGCTTTATTCATCTTTTTATAAAGGCTTCCATCCTCGTCAAGCACATAAGCGATGCCGCCGCTCATACCAGCTGCAAAATTTTTCCCTGTTTTTCCAAGAACAACGACACGTCCGCCGGTCATATACTCGCATCCATGATCGCCGACCCCCTCGACAACTGCCGTCGCGCCGGAATTGCGCACGCAGAATCTCTCGCCTGCAACGCCGTTGATAAACGCTTTTCCGCTTGTTGCGCCGTAGAGCGCGACGTTGCCGATAATAATATTTTCCTCCGCCGCAAATACTGCCGTTTTCGGCGGATATACCACCAGTTTTCCGCCGGAAAGCCCTTTGCCAAAATAATCGTTGCTGTCGCCCGAAAGTTCGATTGTCATACCTTTTGGTATAAACGCGCCAAAACTCTGACCTCCCGCGCCTTTGCATTTTACTGTGTAGGTATCTTCCAAAAGGCTGTCCCCAAATTCTCTTGTAATTTCTGAGCCGAGAATTGTCCCGAATGTCCGGTCGGTGTTGGTTACTGACACTTCCACTTTTGCCGGCTGCCCTGCTGTCATTTCGCCTTTTAATTTTTTTAACAACACTTTTTCATCCATCGTTTTTTCTAACTCAAAATTGTATGCCTGTTTTGGATCAAAGCAGCAAGCTTTTTTCTCTTCTGTGTATGGATTCGATAAAATAGCGGAGAGATCAACGCTTGCATTTTTCTTTTTTGCTTCCTCAGAAACCTTCAGAAGATCCGTGCGTCCAACAAGTTCATTCACTGTGCGTATACCGAGTTTTGCCATATATTCACGCAATTCCTGCGCAATAAAACGCATAAAGTTTTCCACATACTCCGGCTTTCCCTGAAAGCGTCTGCGAAGTTCTGGATTCTGTGTCGCCACACCGACCGGGCAAGTATCAAGATTGCACACACGCATCATCACACAGCCCATCGTTACAAGCGGCGCGGTTGCAAAGCCGAATTCTTCTGCGCCGAGCAGTGCGGCGACAAGCACATCCCTTCCAGTCATCAGTTTTCCGTCCGTCTCAATCACAACTTTTGTGCGCAGCCCGTTTGCAATTAAGTTCTGGTGTGTCTCGGCAAGCCCCAATTCCCATGGAAGCCCCGCGTTGTGGATGGAACTTCTCGGTGCCGCGCCTGTTCCGCCGTCGTAGCCTGAAATTAAAATCACTCCTGCCCCCGCTTTTGCAACGCCTGCGGCGATCGTTCCAACTCCTGCTTCCGACACAAGCTTTACCGAAATCCGCGCATGGGTATTTGCATTTTTTAAATCATAAATCAACTGCGCCAAATCTTCAATCGAGTAGATATCATGGTGCGGCGGCGGTGAAATCAATGTTACGCCCGGCGTAGAATGCCTTGTTTTTGCGATCCATGGATAGACCTTGCCTGCCGGAAGATGCCCGCCTTCGCCTGGTTTTGCGCCCTGCGCCATTTTTATCTGAATTTCCTTTGCGCTGACAAGATACCTTGATGTCACTCCAAAACGCCCGGAAGCTACCTGCTTAATCGCGGAACATCGGTTGGTTTTGTCCGCTTCTGAAGTCAGACGTTCCAGACTTTCACCGCCCTCGCCGCTGTTTGATTTTCCTCCGAGCCGGTTCATTGCAATCGCAAGTGTTTCATGCGCCTCCTGGGAAATTGAACCGTAGGACATTGCTCCGGTCTTAAATCGTTTTACAATGGAATCTACTCCTTCAACTTCATCAATTGAAATTCCTTGTTTTGGAAAATGAAAATCCAAAAGCCCTCGCAGGTGAATTCCTTTTTCCTCCTCGGTAATTGCTTTTGTATACTGCTGAAACGTCGAGTAATCGCCTTCCCTTGTCGCCTTCTGCAAAAGATGAATCGTAAGCGGATTGTATAGATGTTCTTCTTTTCCACTGCGCATTTTATGCCCGCCTGTGCTCTCAAGCGTCAGGTCAACACCGAGTCCCAATGGGTCAAATGCGCTTGAATGCAGATCGTCCACCTGCTTTTCAATATCTTTAATACAGATTCCTCCAATGCGGCTGACCGTATCTGTAAAATATTTATCAATAACTTCCCTTCCTATCCCGATGGCCTCGAAAATTTTCGATCCCTGATAGGACTGAATCGTCGATATTCCCATTTTGGCAGCAATTTTTACAATACCATGCAGCACTGCCAAGTTATAATCATTGACGGCAGCATAGTAATCTTTGTCAAGCTGACGGCTCTCAATCATATATTTAATCGCATCCTGTGCCAGATAAGGGTTGACCGCGCTTGCTCCATAGCCGAGCAGCGTTGCAAAATGGTGTACTTCCCGCGGTTCTGCGCTCTCAAGAATCATCGCTACGCTTGTGCGCTTCTTTGTCTGCACAAGATGCTGCTGCATTGCGGAGACCGCGAGCAGCGACGGAATTGCGACATGGTTCTCATCTACTCCGCGGTCGGAGAGAATCAAAATATTTGCTCCTTCTTTGTAAGCGCGATCCGCATCAAGAAATAAATGTTCTATCGCTTTTTTCAGGGAAGTATTTTTATAATAGATAATTGGAATCACTGCGCAAGTAAATCCTAGCTGCTTTATATTTTCAATTTTCAGCAGGTCTGTATCAGTCAAAATTGGATTATCGATTCTGAGTACACGGCAGTTCTCTGCTTTTTCTTCCAAAAGATTGCCGTTTTTTCCAATATATACACTTGTGCTGGTTACAATCTCCTCGCGGATACAATCGATCGGCGGATTTGTCACCTGCGCAAACAGCTGTTTAAAATAATTGAACAACGGTTGATTTTGCTTTGATAAAACTGCGAGCGACGTATCCACGCCCATCGCTGCCGTCGGTTCAATGCCGTCTCTTGCCATCGGCAGAATCGACGTTTTAAAATCTTCATAAGTGTATCCGAACGCCTTCATCAGACGAAGTCTCTCTTCCTGTGAAAATTCCTCTATCCTTCTGTTTGGAATTTTTAAGTCTTTCAGTTCAATCAATTCTGTGTCAATCCATTCTCCGTAAGGACGCCTTGCAGAATAATGTTCTTTTAAATTTTCATCCTCGATCACCGCGCCTTTTTTTGTATCGACCAGCAGCATTTTGCCTGGGCGCAGCCGTTCTTTTTTCACAATCTTTTCCACCGGAATATCAAGCACGCCAACTTCCGAAGAAAGAATTACATTATCATCCGAAGTGATATAATAGCGGGATGGGCGCAGACCATTCCGATCCAGTACGGCTCCCATCACATCCCCGTCCGAAAATAAGATGGATGCAGGTCCGTCCCACGGCTCCATCATTGTCGCATAATACTGATAAAAATCTTTTTTCTGCTGAGCAACACTTTTATCGTTTGCCCACGGTTCTGGAATGGTAATCATAACTGCAAGCGGCAGCTCCATCCCGCTCATTACAAGAAATTCCAACGTATTGTCAAGCATTGCAGAATCCGAACCCTCGGTGTTGACCACCGGCAGAATCTTGTGGAATTCTCCTTTTAAATATTTTGATTCTATTGTTTCTTCGCGGGCAAGCATTTTATCCGCATTGCCCCGGATTGTATTGATTTCACCGTTGTGTACAATAAGTCTGTTTGGATGTGCGCGCTGCCAGCTTGGATTTGTGTTAGTCGAAAATCTGGAATGTACAATAGCGATCGCTGACTCATATTCTTTTTCCTGTAAATCGTCAAAAAACAGACGCAGCTGTTTTACTAAAAACATCCCTTTATATACGATGGTGCGGCTTGAGAGCGACACAACATAAGTATTGTCGTTGCTCTGTTCAAATACGCGCCTTGCAATATAGAGTTTGCGGTCAAAGTCCAGCCCCTGCTCTACCTTTTTTGGTCTTTTCACAAAGCACTGCATAATGCATGGCATACATTCTAACGCCTTATGCCCAAGAATTTCCTTGTGTGTCGGCACATTCCTCCATCCTAAAAACTCCATTCCTTCTTTTTCCACAATAATTTCAAACATTTTCTTCGCCTGATTTCGCTTTAATTCATCTTGCGGAAAAAATATCATTCCAACACCGTAATCGCGCTCCTCGCCAATTTCAAAGCCAAGCGGTTTTACCGCTTTTTTAAAAAATTTATGAGAAATCTGCAGCAGAATACCTACGCCGTCTCCGGTTTTTCCCTCGGCATCCTTCCCTGCCCTGTGTTCCAGATTTTCTACAATTTTCAGTGCATCCTCCACGGTTTCGTGCGTCTTTTTCCCCTTGATATTAACAATCGCGCCAATCCCACAATTATCATGTTCAAAGCTTGGGTCGTACAATCCTGTTTTTTCTCTTTTACATTCTTCCCTGCGATTCATACTCTCTTTCTCCTTTCCAAAACCGCCGCACCGCCAAGATACACAAAATTAAACTCTGCTGTTCTGGGCGTCCGTCAATTTTAACGCCCTTTTTCTGCTCGCCGCGCCGAGCACCCATCAGCTTCTGCTGACAAATTTCACTTGGGTACCCGTATGCAATCGAGTAGAGAAGGTTTGTCTTCCCCACTTGCCGCGCGACCCGTGCGCCGCACCAGCGGCATAATTCCACTGCACGGGTCTGCGCATAAAAAAGCGTCCAAGAAGCCTATCACTTCTTGAACGCCTTTGTTCCCGTCAAAGATAATACCATAGTGTATGAAAAAATGCAATCTTTTTTTCAATTATGTTATTTTTCCCATCTTGACCGCCGATAAAAAAGAAAGAGCAAAATTTTTTAGTTTAAAAATATAATATTTGATTTTGTTTTTATCTTTTTGAAGCCATACAAGTGTAAAAAATAATTCAGGAAAAAATAAATTTTTCCCATGCGGATTTGTGTCTGTGTGTTGCTTGACACAAATTTGCATCCATGCGAAAAGCAACGCAGAAATGAGAGTTTTTATGGCAGAATACGATCAACGCATTACCCATTCCACACATACTTCACTGCAAAACCGTCTGTCCGGCACGGCACAGAGGACATCTGCCGGTATTCCGGGCGCTTATTCCGGCTCACAGTCCTCCTCTCAAAGCGCTGGCTTTTCAAATGGGCAGCTTGTGCGCGGACAGGTTATTGACCTGCGCGGGCATGAAGTCAAAGTGCAGCTTGACGACAGCCGTGTCCTTTCTGGAAGAATTGATGATTCTGCTTCCCTGTCAATCGGCGCGCGCGCAGTATTTCAGGTGACAAAAGCCGACGCCCGTGTTGTTTCTTTAAAAGTAGTTTCCGACCCGCGCGCCTCCTCGCAGGAAACTACAATTGACAAAGCCCTCGATGCTGCGCTTCTCCCAAAATCTGACCGCAATGTATCCGCTGTGCGCACACTTTTAGAGCAAGGTCTTTCCGTGGATAAAAACAGTATTCAAAATCTGCTGCGCCAGTCCGCTGCTCTGAAGGGAGTCTCGTTTCAAACTCTCGCTATTTTGCAGAAACATCAGATACCTGCGACTCAGGTGAATGCAGCTCAGCTTGAAAAATTTTTAAATTATGAACACCGCATTGTAAATCTTGCGGAACAAACAGCTTTGGAACTTGTGGATTCGGTCTGTTTCCCCGCGCCTGCGGATGTTCCTTATGTGTCCGCCTTACACGCACAAATTTTGGATATTTTGCTGCCGGAACACGCTGACGCTCCATCCGCTGCGAATGTTCCTCTCTCGTCTCTCGCCCTGTTTTCTCCTGATGAACTGCTGCAGCTTTTGGATACACTCGAACCTCTTGGTCTTTCTGAGCAGGACAGCGCCGCGCTGATCGGCGGCTCGGTGACGCTCGGTGATGCCGCGCGCATTGTTCTTGGAATCGCGGAACAGCTTACCACAGGGGAAAATGCTTCTTTGGAAGTTTCTGAGGACGCTTTGGGTTCTTCTTTCGAAACGGGGGATAAAACGGATACCACTACTGGAGTTTTGGCCAGCACAGCAACAGACAGCGCGGATACCGTCTCTGACCAGGCTGCCACAGATGCTGCGCCGCCCAATTCAGCCCCGCTTGGACAGGCGGCTGCCGCCCCTGCACTCTCTTTGTTCCGCTCTCTGCTTCAGGGCGCTGGATCGCTTTTTGGCGGAAAAACGGTCTCTATTTCGGACGCGCCTTCTCAGACGCCTCTCCCGCTCTCAGAGCAAACACTTTCCGGGCTGATTTCAAATCTTCCCGATGTTATGCAGACGCCTGAAATCTATACTTTATTAAATACTTATATCGCTTTTGCGCGCGGTTCACTTGAGGTTGCCTCTGTTCTTCCAAAAAAGCAGCGTGAGGAGTTAGCTGGGCTGATGAAGGGCAGACTTCCTTCGACGGTTCTGCAAAAACTTAAGGATGGCGACTTGACTACAGCACAGCTTTTGCGCCTTCTTGCCGACCAGGCGAACAATTTTTCGGATAATCCATCGTTTCTCTCCTCTGAGGCATACCGCGAACTGCTGCGCCAATGGCTGGAAAACCGTTTTACCATACGGCCAAACGATTTAAAAAAGCATGGTACCGTCGCAGATTACTATGAAGATTTGGACCGAAGACTTGCAAAACTGGAAAAACTGCCGCAGTATAATACCAGCCATACATCCTTCCAAGACAGTGCTGCCGGGATACGCGATAATATTGACTTTATGAAAACATTAAACCAGCTGTTTCCTTATATCCAGCTGCCGATCCAGCTTTCTGGCCAAAACATTCATGCGGAACTGTTTGTATATACAAAGAAAGAACAACTGGCTCGGGACCCTTCCTCTGTCCGCGTTCTTCTTCACCTTGATATGGAACAGCTCGGACCAATGGACATCCATCTTTCGCTGGAACAAAAAAATGTGCAGGCATCCTTTTATCTGCAAAATGCAGGCAGTGCGTCTGTCGCCTCTGAAAATTTATCATGGCTGTCAAGCGCGCTCTCCTCAAAAGGCTACTTGCTTGACGCGCGTGTTAAAGTACGTGATGCGGCGGCAGATCCAATCCGAAGCACGCTCCTTCCCCACCAGGATTCTCTTGCGATGAAACGATATACTTTTGATATCCGAGCATAAGCTTGTCGCGCCAGGCGTCCGTCAGCTTTGCTGACATACTTCATTTGGACGCTTGTGCGCATAAAAAAGTCTCCCATGGTTCATACTGAAAAAAAAGCCATGGGAGGTTCTTATTAATGTTTGCCGCAATCCGCAAATACACTGCCGCTGCCCTTTTATTTTGCGGGCTGGCAGCCCTTTCATTAATTCTTGTAATCAACGGACGTCATTTTTATCAACTGCTGTTAAATCCGCTTGATCTTGTTGAGACAAGCGGTCTTGCAAAAGAAGAAATTCTTTTAAACTACAATTGTCTAATCGACTATTGTTCCCCTCTGTATCATGGCGAACTCTCGTTTCCGACACTGCCTTCCTCCGAATCTGCCTTGTCGCATTTTGCAGAGGTAAAGCAGATTTTTCAGACGCTTTACTGGCTTGCACCGATCAGTCTGCTTGGCGGTCTATTTTTATACCAAATCAGCAAGCCGTTAGAACAACGGTACCTTTTGCGCTTATCCGGCATGTTCTGCCTTGCGCTGCCAACTTGTCTGCTCGCTCTTTTTCCAACACAGTTCCACGCATTATTTTTTCAAATGCACAGAATATTGTTTAACAACAATGATTGGCTTTTTAATGCTGCTACGGACCCAATTATCACAATACTTCCAGAAACATACTTTTTATTGTGTGCTGCCGCCGTACTGTTTTTGTTGATGTTGTCTGGAGGCATACTGCTGTGGCTGTCTGCACCGTCAAAAACAAAACCGCTTCCTACTTCTTTTTCATCCCCGCAAGCATGGTATCCACTTCAGCAAGAAACGCTGCCCATTTCCCTTCCTGCTCTGCAAAATACTTCGGGCATACCTGCGATCCTAAATCAGAATGGCGCAGCACCGCCGTCTTATCAAGCCCGTACTGATTGCATAAGTAAGCAACCAAATTTACAAGTGTCCGATGCGCCTCATCGGTTGGAACTCCGTCAATCAGCGGGTGACAAAACGTGATAGAAATTGTGTCCGCATTTCTGGCTCCCGAAGCACAGGCAACTTCGGAAAGAGGAATGCACTGTACAAGCTCGCCTTCTAATCCAATAATAAAATGGCTGCTCTCCGCCGCGTTTTGTGTTCCATCCTTCAAACTTTCATAATAATTTCGATTATCCACCGCACTGCTGCCCGCATTGGCGACATAATGTATCACAATTCCCTTCACTTGCACAAGTGCATTGCCTGGCCTTGAATACTGATTCTTACTTAAAAACAGCTCTGTAATATTAAGATCCTGCTTCATTGTCGAAGTTTGTTCTTCCGACGATGTGCTGTCCCCGCGCGAAAATAAATTTTTCGCCACTTTCACCACGCCAACCACCAGCACAACAACGATCAGCAATGCCAGCACCGCTGCAACTGCCAGTTTTGCGTAAGCATAAAGTCTTTTACGCCGCTTCCATTCTTCTTTTGATAATACCTTCGCCATACAACACCCCCATCCAGTTTATCTTCCGCACCAATTTTGGAATTCCGATTGCAGAACTTTTTCTTCCTCCTTACCTATGCAAACAAATCTGTGATATTGTATTCGGCTTCCTGTAAAAGTTCTGTACAACCGGAACCATACTTTATGTTTTTATAACTTTAATTAATAATTATCTTCTACGCTGTAGTTTGGCGCTTCTTTTGTGATATGAATGTCGTGCGGATGGCTCTCCCTCAGTGCAGCAGCTGTAATCTTTACAAACTGTCCTGTCTCCTTGAGCGTCTCGATATCCTTCGCCCCGCAGTAGCCCATACCAGCGCGCAGACCGCCCATCATCTGGAAGATTGTATCCTCCACATTGCCCTTGTACGCAACGCGCCCTTCCACGCCTTCCGGCACAAGTTTCTTTGCATTTGACTGGAAGTAGCGGTCTTTGCTGCCATTTTCCATCGCGGCGATCGAACCCATACCGCGGTACACTTTATATTTTCTTCCCTGGAACAGCTCAAATGTTCCTGGGCTTTCCTCGCAGCCTGCAAAAATACTTCCCATCATACATACATTCGCACCTGCGGCGATCGCTTTTGTCAAATCTCCTGAATACTTAATTCCACCGTCCGCAATAATCGGGATACCATACTCTTTTGCCACCTTGTACGCTTCCATAACAGCGGTAATCTGCGGCACGCCGATTCCTGCCACAACGCGGGTCGTACAGATCGAACCAGGTCCAATACCAACCTTAACACAGTCCACTCCTGCCTCAATCAGCGCCTTTGTTCCCTCTCCAGTCGCCACATTGCCTGCGATAATCTGAAGTTCCGGGTAGGTGTCGCGCACCATGCGCACCACTTTCAATACATTTGCAGAATGCCCGTGCGCCGTATCAATCACAATCGCATCTACATGCGCCTTGACCAAAGCCTCAACACGCTCCAAGATATTTGCTGTCACACCGACTCCGGCCGCGCACAAAAGTCTTCCTTTTTCATCCTTCGCAGCAAGCGGATACTTAATTGCTTTCTCTATGTCCTTAATTGTAATCAGACCCTTTAAATTGCCTTCTCCGTCAACAATCGGCAGCTTTTCCTTGCGCGCCTTAGAGAGTATGATTTTCGCCTCTTCCAGCGTGACTCCTTCACGTGCGGTAATCAATCCCTCGCTTGTCATGGACTCTTTGATTTTCTTTGTAAAATCCGTCTCAAACTTTAAATCGCGGTTTGTAATAATACCGACCAGTTTTCTTCCCTCCGTGATCGGCACGCCGGAAATACGGAACTTGCCCATCAGTTCATCCGCATCTTTTAACGTATGTTCTGGAGTTAAGGAAAATGGATCTGTGATAACACCGTTCTCTGAACGTTTTACTTTATCTACCTCTTCTGCCTGCTGCACAATCGACATATTTTTGTGAATAACACCAATACCGCCCTGTCTCGCCATAGCGATCGCCATCCGATGTTCCGTGACCGTATCCATACCGGCGCTCATCAGCGGGATGTTAAGCTTAATTTTCTTTGTCAGCCAAGTAGACAGCTCTACCTCGTTCGGAATAACCTCGGAATACGCCGGAACCAGAAGCACATCGTCAAAGGTAATGCCTTCACCAATTATCTGACCCATTTTCTTATCCTCTCTTTCTTTGTGGTTTTTACAGAAAAGCCTATAAGTGACTTCCGACAAAAATATAGAAATTTTCACAAGTATAACTTGATTCCAACGCAATGTCAAGCTGAAAATTGTTCTTGCGAAGGAAAGCGAAAGAGTCCCGCAAGCGGGACTCCTAAAACTTAATACTCCGAAAGTTTTCTTGGAGCTTTCTGCTTAATTGCAGCAAGCATTTTCTCGTTCGGCTCACATAAAATCCTTGTCAGCTGTTCGCCCTGACGCAGCATAATAGCAAAAATCTTTCCATTCGAACTGCCTGAAGTATAATCCAGCGTCTTTACCTGCGCGTGCGTGTAGGAATCAAGTGCATGTGAACCAGCTGGCGCCATAATCTCAACGTTTTCGAAATCGATCCTGGTCGCGGTTTTTCTCTTATTCCCGCTGTAGATTTTATCAAAATCAACCTGTCCATCGCAGAATACATACTCGTACTCCACACTTAAATACGGGAATATAAGAACACATGCTAACACAAGCAGCCCGACGACAGCGACGGTAAACATGCCAAACCAATTCATGCCGAACAAAAGCATAAATACACAGGCTGCCACCATCAATACTTTTATCAGCATGCTTGTCATCGTCGGCTTTCTTTTCACCGCGGTCTCCGCATAAGATTCATTCATACTATTGTTACCTTTGCCATCAGGCATCCTTTCATAAAATTCTACTTTTTATTATACTTTATTTTGTCGGAAAAAGAAAGGGAATTTTTAAGAATAAAAAGAAAAAAAGATGCCGGGAAGCAATTTTTTCCTCCCGGCACTTTCCAATTATATTTTTATTTTAAAGCGTATCTTTTATCAATACTTCTTCGCCCTAAAAAATTACATCATACCCATACCGCCTGCACCGCCCGCTGGCATTGCCGGAGTCTCCTCTTTGATGTTCGCCACAGCGGACTCCGTTGTCAGGAATGTTGAAGCTACGGAAGTAGCATTCTGAAGCGCGCTTCTTGTCACCTTCGCCGGGTCAATAATACCTGTTTTTACCATATCTGTGTACTGTTCGCTCAGAACATCAAAACCGATACCTGGCTCCTGCTCTCTAACTTTATTCACAATTACAGCACCCTCAAAACCAGCGTTTGCAGCAATGCAGGAAAGCGGAGCTTCCAATGCCTTTAACAGCATATTTGCGCCGACTTTCTCATCACCTTCCAATGTATCGACAAGCTTTCTAACTTCCTTCGCCGCATGAATATAAGCAGAACCGCCGCCCGCAACAATGCCTTCTTCTACAGCAGCTCTCGTCGCCGCTAAAGCATCCTCAAGACGAAGCTTGCTTTCTTTCATCTCTGTTTCTGTCGCAGCACCTACGCGAATTACTGCCACACCGCCTGCAAGTTTTGCAAGTCTCTCCTGAAGTTTTTCCTTATCGAACTCAGAAGTCGTCTCGTCAATCTGATTGCGGATCTGGGCAACCCTTGCAGAAATTTCCTCTTTCTCACCACAGCCGTCTACAATAATTGTGTTCTCTTTCTGAACTTTAACGGACTTCGCACGACCAAGCTGCTCAAGCGTTGCCTCCTTTAAGTCAAGTCCAAGCTCCTCGGAAATCACTGTGCCGCCCGTGAGAATCGCAATATCCTGAAGCATTGCTTTGCGTCTGTCACCATAGCCCGGAGCCTTTACTGCAACAACATTAAATGTGCCGCGCAGCTTGTTAACGATCAATGTTGTGAGCGCCTCGCCCTCAACGTCCTCAGCGATAATTAACAGCCTTGCGCCGCTCTGAACAATCTGCTCCAAGATCGGAAGAATCTCCTGAATATTCGAAATCTTCTTATCCGTGATCAAGATATAAGGATTGTCAAGCACTGCCTCCATTTTATCCATATCGGTTGCCATATAAGCAGAAACATAACCGCGGTCAAACTGCATTCCTTCTACAAGGTCAAGCTCTGTCTTCATTGTCTTGGACTCTTCAATCGTGATTACGCCGTCCTTGGATACTTTCTCCATCGCGTCTGCCACAAGCTCGCCAACCGCCTCGTCTCCCGCGGAGATCGCAGCGGTCTTTGCAATCTGATCTTTGCCGTTAATCTCAGAACTCATCTTTGCGATCGCTTCCACTGCGCACTCGGTTGCTTTTTTCATACCCTTGCGCAGAATAATCGGATTTGCGCCTGCTGCAAGATTCTTCATTCCCTCGTTGATCATCGCCTGTGCAAGCACTGTAGCGGTTGTAGTTCCATCGCCTGCAACGTCGTTGGTCTTTGTCGCAACTTCTTTTACAAGCTGCGCGCCCATATTTTCAAACGCATCATCCAAATCAATCTCTTTTGCGATGGTAACACCGTCGTTTGTAATCAGCGGCGCGCCGAACGACTTGTCGAGAACTACGTTTCTTCCCTTTGGTCCCAACGTAACTTTTACAGTGTTTGCCAATTTATTTACACCAGCCTCCAAAGCAGCTCTCGCCTCGGCGCCATACTTAATTTCCTTTGCCATGATAATATATCCTCCTTAATCTCTCTGGATCGTTCTGGAAACTCTGCGTTTCCCGGTAAATTATTCTTCTACAATCGCTACAATATCATTCTGTTTTACAACAATAAACTCTTCATCACCAAGCTTAACTTCTGTTCCTGCATACTTTGAGAAGATAACCTTGTCCCCAACCTTTACCTGCATTGTCACTTCCTTGCCATCCACAACGCCGCCTGGTCCTACTGCAATAACCTCCGCCTGCTGTGGCTTTTCCTTTGCCTGCCCCGGCAAAACAATACCGGATTTTGTTGTCTCTTCTGCCAAAAGCTGCTTCAATACAACCTTGTCGCCCAATGGTACTAACTTCATAGTGATACCTCCTTAACAATCATCATCGGCAGGATATGTATTTTCTCAAATAATTTTCTCATACGCCAGCCGACAGCACGTTTTTTGTCGTTATTAGCACTCAACCAAATCGAGTGCTAATCATTGACTATATATTAGTGAAATCTTCCCCAATATGCAACTTTCCATTCGTTTTTATTTCGTCCAAATTATTAAATTTGCTAAGATATTCTAATATTTTCTCTTAAATTCTCTTTCTTTCTCTTTATTTTGTAATTGTTGGAAATCGTTGCGGCAGCAACGATTTTTTTGATGTGTTCACCTTTGTGGGAACGCTCAAAGAAACGCATAAAAACAAGACTGTTACAAATTTATCGTCTGCAACAGCCTCGCTCACAATCAAAAACTATTTAGATCTCTTCGTTCTCATCATCCTCTTCTTCATCGCCGTTATAAGCATAATGAATATCAATCAAGTGAACGATAAGCTGACAGATCTCGCCCTCCTCATCATATCCCCAGTAAACAGGATATGCCCCGTCTCCAAAACCGGAAGCAAAGATAGGCATATAGTACTCTGTATTCGGAACGTTCCAGCAGAGCCAGTCCCCGCCTTTGCGCTGAAACTTTGGATTTTCCTTACGATTTTCTTTAAAAAGCTTATCCAGACAGTCAATATAAATATCTTTGCCCTCTTTTTTCAGCGTTTTGAGAAAATCACAGTATGCGTCGCGGACTACTTTATCGCAAATAGCCGCCAATCCTGCGTCCACGCCAAAACCAAAATACTGACCTTCCTCAAGGTCTTCTAACTCCTCATTGCCTATCAAAGCTTCCTCAAACCGCACGGCTCTCTTCTCGGAAAAACACAGCCGCACAGCCGCATATCTGGCACAATCGCCGTTTTCTGGCTTGATTACGCACACCTGTGTCCGATACGTTCCTACAGGCGCTTTTAAAAAATATGGTTCTTCCCTCCTGTTCACAAGAAACACAAACGGATCTCGAACAAGAATTTCCCCGCTTGGGATAGAACAAGGTCCAATATCCATTACTTCTAATTGTCTGCCCTCCACTTCCGGCTGTTCAAAATACGCATTTAAATCGGATAATGGAGCAAGCTTTTTTCTCGATTCCTCCCACTGCTTCATCCATAGACTGTCTGGTACCATAAATACACCTCTTTCCTAAATTATTATTTTAAATAAAGTATAGCTTATATCTGCCTGCCTAAAAACAAAATTTTCCGCTATATTGGGTAAATTAAATAAATTTTTTTACAAATTCGCATATAAAAAGACTGTTACATGGAGTTTTTAGACGTACTTTAATACTACAGCAAACAATTTTGAAAATGAAGGAATCTGCTTTAAAAACATAAAATACACAAGTCATTTTTCTGTCATAATGTATCTAATTTTATAAGCGATTTTCAAAAAGTTTGCTGTAGTACTAGAAGATACCATAAAAGAACGATATCTTTTCTCTTATTTCTCCACGCAACAGCCCATAAAACGTTCTGCTTAGAAAATCCTCCACGCACAGATAAAGTTTCTCTTCCACCAATCTCCCAGGGAACGATATACAATCTTGCCGCTACCTGAGGATGCGTCATACACCATACCATTACCTGCCGCAATACCTACATGTCCTTTTACAACAACAATATCTCCCGCCTTGATACTTGAAAAACTTGTAATTTTCTGATACTTTCCAATGGTTCTCCAGCCGTAAGAAGTTGTATAACTCTGCTTAATACCAACCTGATTTAAGCACCAGTAAACATAGCCGGAACAATCAAAAGCATTTGGACCTTTCGCGCCATAAACATAAGGTGCGCCAAGTTTTGACTTCGCCACTTTTAACAATGCAGAAACACTGGCGCTTCCTGTTGTCACAGTACTGCTGCTCGATGTCGTACTACTTCCCTTGTTTCCAGAACCGCTGGAACTATTGCTCGAACTTGAACTAGAATTACTGGAACTGCCGGAAGAACTTCCGTTCGCTTTCACTGCATTTCCGTCGGTCAGCTTCGCCATCGTTTTCATGCCGACATTTCCATCGGCCGTCAGACCGTTCTTTCTCTGGAACTCTTTTACTGCCGCCTCGGTAATTTCACCGAAATAGCCTGTACAATTTGATGACGACATATAACCATAGCGCGACAAAAGTTCCTGTACTCTCTTTACGGTATCACCTGTTTCACCGATTACAAGACCGTTCGGCGTAGCGGATTTGCTGTGAAGCACAACCATCGTTGTAGGTCCTAAATAACCATCCACAACAAGGTCGTTTCTTGACTGGAATTGTTTTACAGCAGCTACTGTATCATTTCCATACTGTCCATCTGGCTTTGTCGTCAGATAACCAAGTTCCTTCAAACGCTCCTGGCAGGACAAAACAACCTCACTCTTATCGCCGTAAGAAAGCAGGTTTGCTTTTGCCTCCTCACTGTAGAGCATCTCCATTGTATCATGCCCTACTTTTCCGTCGGCTGCCAGACCATTGTTCTGCTGCATCTGCTTTACCGCCGCTTCGGTCACATCGCCGAAATGACCTGTGACATGCTCAGCTTTTGCAAGATAACCCATCTCATAAAGTCTCTGCTGAATGCGCCTAATATCATCGCCGTCCATTCCAGCTTTTGCAAGATAATATTTCGCATCTTCCGCAAATAACATTTCCCATGTCGCCGGTCCAAGAATACCATCCTGTGCCAAATCATTTTGACGCTGGAAAAGTTTTACCGCTTCCATTGTAACTGGTCCATAATACATGGTCGGCTCGGAATAATCCATAAAGCCAAGATCCATCAACCGCTGCTGCACATCAGCAACGGAACTGTGCGTCACTCCCTGCACATAAATTTCTGGCGCAGGTCCCTCCTGCTCTTTTGACTCTTCTGTCATATAAAGATTATCATCGGAACCTTCCTGTGATGCAGATTCATTTCCCTCGATACCATCCACACCATTGCCTGCCAGATCTTCGTTTTGACCGTCCCCGACTCCATTTGCATCATTGCCTGCTGAATCTGCGTTCTGGCTGTCCCCGACTCCATTCGCACCATCGCCTGCCGGATCTGTGTTCTGGCTGTCCCCGACTCCATTCGCACCATCGCCTGCCGGATCTGCGTTCTGGCTGTCCCCGACTCCATTCGCACCATCGCCTGCCGGATCTGTG
>CAMUAR010000062.1 GCA_947086895.1 uncultured Lachnospiraceae bacterium
CGACAGGATGGTACGCTCGAGCAATCGGGCCGAACTGTCTATTCAGCTGTATTGAGATTATATTCCGCAAAACCCAGAATGTCAACTATAAAAAATTTTGTTTACTGTCTTTACGCGGGAGTAGGAAAGAGGGCGCTTTTGTTGAGAGTTACTACATCAAAATCCAAAAATGCTGAATCATTTTATATTTCAAAAGTCTATATCAATGATAAAGGAGTAAAAGGAAAACCATTGAGAAAAAAAGTAAGGGGCGGGAATAGATTACCATATTTTGCGACAATGCAGAAAATCGCTGAATCCCAACAAACACAAGGGAT
The DNA here is from genome assembly GCA_947086895.1 of uncultured Lachnospiraceae bacterium. GTDB lineage: Bacteria > Bacillota > Clostridia > Lachnospirales > Lachnospiraceae > RGIG4057. The sequence continues at coordinate 318 of CAMUAR010000062.1, forward strand.
ACAGCGATCTTTTTTTGAACAACTGTCAAAGATGGGTAAATTCCAGGAGTGCCTTGAAATATATCTTTATTGTAAAGCTGCTGACGAGACTTGAACTCGTGACCTCCGCCTTACCAAGGCGACGCTCTACCACCTGAGCCACAGCAGCAAGACTTTTACAAGTCCGACACTTATAATACCATAGAAGAAAAAGAAATGCAAGTATTTTTTTAAAACAATTTAAATTCCTGTCAGCACCAACGAAATTTCGACACAAATCCATGTTACGATAAAAAAAAGTATTTTTGAATGGAGGATATCCACTTTATGGAAAAAAATTCGTTGTGGAAAAAACAGCTGTCCCGGCTGTTGAAATTGAAAAGACTTTGGTTGCTGTTGCTGCTGCCGTTGGCTGCGCTGTCGCTGTTTGCCGCGTCAAGATCCAAAGAAGTTGCAGAACATGTATTTGCAAGAGGAGTGTTTGTCGGTATTTCGTGGGTGATGGCTCATATAACAAGTATATTCCCGTTTTCTCTTATGGAGCTTGGCATCCTTGTACTTCCGTTTCTTCTTGTATTTGTGCTTGTACGGTTTATTGTTCGGCTTGTGCGCGACAACAAAGAGCGGGGATTTCGACTTGCAAAGGCGTTTATCAATCTGTTATGTGTCGCTTCCATTGTTGTATTCCTGCTTTTTATCGGCTGTTCGATCAATTATTATCGGTATCCGGTTGCAAAATATTTGGAGCTTACCGTAGAACCAGCAAGCAAAGAAGAATTGTATGCGCTTGTAAGCAGACTCGCGCAGGAAACGTCAGAAGTTAGGGAACAGCTTGCAGCGCACGAGGGGGAGGACGGCGTATATACCTTGTCTGTAACAGAGCGCGACCTTGGGAAAAAGGCGGTGAAAGCATTTGGTAAGCTTGCCGAAAAGTATCCTGTTTTTGATGGTTATTATCCGCAGCCAAAACATATTTTTTTCTCCAGGGAAATGTCAAAAACAGAATTAACTGGAATTTTTTGTCCATTTACAATGGAAGCGAATGTGAATATTGATATCTCCGATTACTCGATTGCTTCGACAATGTGCCATGAATTAGCGCATTTAAAGGGATTTATCAGAGAAGATGAGGCAAATTACATATCGTTTCTCGCATGTATGGCGTCGGATGATTTAGAACTTCGTTACAGCGGTCTGATGGAAGCGTTGATTCTGTCCGGCAATGCGCTGTATCGAAAAGATGCCGATTTGTATTTTCAGGTGAGAGCAACTTACCATGATGGAGTGTCGCGCGACCTTGCCGCCAATTCAAAATACTGGGCGCAGTTTGAAGATACTGTGATCAGCAATACGGCGGAGAAATTAAATGACACTTATTTAAAGGCAAATAACCAGGAGGACGGCGTGCAGAGCTACGGGCGTATGGTGGATTTGCTGCTTGCGCAATACCGCAAAGAGATGCAGGAAGAAAGCGGGATGTTTGGAGAAAATTGATTCTTTTTATGTCGGGCTTGACAAATATTAAATCCATGTTATAATATATTACGAAAATATTACAGGAGACCTTAGATTGTTACATCAATGTAACAAGTCCGTAAAGGATTTTTAAGGGAAGCGGGTGGGCTGGTTCCTGTTTTGAAAGAAATATCATAGTATATAACATGGAAGGAGATCCTACATGAAAAGAAAGATGATTGGGGCATTACTATTTGCGGCATGTTTATTGACAAGTCCAGACGATAAGGCTGTCTATGCAGCAGAGGATGGAGGTGCTCTTCTTTCCACGGAGGATACTGTTTTGGAAAACGAGTCGGAAACTGAGGAAGCGGTTTCGGATGAAGAGGATAGTGAAGCAGAACTGATGATGGCAGGAGTCGATGCAGTTTCAATGATCGAAGCACCGGTTTTGCTTGAGACCGAAGCGAAAAATGTAAACAGTGTTCTGCTTGGCTCGATCTCCCATGCGCTGAATGCTGCGATTACGCTGGAACAGGCGAAGATGCCGGAGTATTCGGAAGAAGATTTGATGTACCTGTCCTGCATTATCTATTGTGAGGCTGGAAGCCAGAGCTTTGAGGGAAGAGTGGCTGTGGCGAATGTCGTTATGAACCGTGCCGAAAGTGATGTTTTTGACCATGTAACTACAATCCGCGAGGCAATTTATGATTGCAACCGCTGGGGACGCCAGTTCAGCCCGGTCTATGTCAAGTCAAATGGCAAATGGACGACAAAAGGAAGCACTTATGAGAAAGTGCTGACGATGTACAAAACCGGAAAGTATGGGAAAGATTGGGAGAAAAAGCAGATGCAGGGTTGTATTGATGCTGCAAAGGCTGCTCTGGAAGGAAAAAATGTACTTGACAAGGATTACTTGTATTTTAATATGAATATTACAAGTACAAAGAATCGCTGCAAAAACGCAGGAAAGTCATGGCAGATTATCGATTCTCATATTTTTTATTAGATTGTTTTTACAGGATAAGTGAACGGATTTTACGTTTTATATAAGAGCAAAAAGGTTTCCGAGATGCGGAAACCTTTTTTTTATGCACAGACCCGTGCTGTGGAATTATGCCGCTGGCGCGGCGCACAAAAAAAGTTTTTCCTGCTTGATTGTCTGTGGGTACAGCAAAAAAACACAGCGAGAAATGGAACTGTCCTTATGGTATACAGAGCAATTTTAGAGTGGAAATGTGCGCTTTGCGAAATTCTTTTTTATCCCTTTACGAAAAGAAAAGACTATGTTATCATGTAATTATATGGTGTAGGAGGAATAGCCAAATGGACGAGAAGAAAGAAATATCGACAGAAAACACAGAAAACACAGAAAAAGAAGTAGTTTCCAGAAATTTTATTGAGATGATTATTGACAAGGATATTGAAGAAGGCCGCTGCAAGCAGGTAGTGACGCGGTTTCCGCCGGAGCCAAACGGGTATCTGCATATTGGCCATGCCAAATCGATCCTTTTAAATTATGGGCTTGCGAAGCAGTATGGAGGAAAATTCAATCTCCGCTTTGACGATACAAACCCAACAAAAGAAAAAAGTGAATTTGTGCAGTCCATTATCGAGGATGTAAAATGGATTGGCGGCGATTTTGAGGATCGGCTGTTTTTTGCATCCAATTATTTTGATGAGATGTGCGAGTGTGCATTTCAGTTGATCCGCAAGGGAAAAGCCTATGTCTGCGACCTTACGGCGGAACAGATCAGAGAGTACCGCGGAACCCTTACCGAACCGGGCAAGGACAGCCCGTACCGAAACCGCAGTGTCGAGGAAAATCTCGATTTGTTTACCCGCATGAAAAACGGAGAGTTTCCAGATGGTTCGAAGGTACTGCGCGCGAAGATTGATATGGCGTCCCCAAATATCAATATGAGAGACCCGATTCTCTACCGTGTGGCGAGAATGACACATCACAACACAGGAGATAAATGGTGTATCTATCCAATGTATGATTTTGCGCATCCGATCGAGGATGCGATCGAGGGAGTGACACACTCGATCTGTACGCTTGAATTTGAGGATCATAGACCTCTTTATGACTGGGTGGTAAGGGAGCTTGAATATAAAAATCCTCCGAAGCAGATTGAGTTTGCAAAGCAGTATCTGACCAATGTCGTCACCGGAAAACGCTATATCAAAAAATTGGTGGAGGATGGTGTTGTGGACGGATGGGACGATCCGAGATTAGTCACCATCAGCGCGCTGCGCCGCAGAGGTTTTACACCGGAATCAATCAAGATGTTTATGGAGCTGTGCGGCGTATCAAAAGCAAACAGCTCCGCAGATTATGCAATGCTTGAATACTGCATTCGAGAAGATTTGAAACTGAAACGTTCCAGGGTGATGGCCGTGCTTGATCCAATTAAACTTGTGATCACAAATTACCCAGAAGGACAGGTGGAGTACCTCGATGCGATGAACAATCCAGAAAATGAGGAGATGGGGACACGTAAGATCCCATTTTCAAGAGAACTCTATATCGAACGTGAAGATTTTAAGGTTGATCCGCCGAAAAAATATTTTCGCTTGTATCCAGGAAATGAAGTGCGCTTAATGAACGCTTATTTTATAACTTGTACGGATTATGTAACAGACGAAAATCAGAATGTAACAGAAATACATTGTACCTATGATCCTGAGACAAAAAGCGGATCTGGCTTTAACGCGCGCAAGGTCAAGGGTACAATCCATTGGGTATCCGCTCAGCATGCAGTAAAGGTAACAGCAAGACTGTATGAAAATCTTGTCGATGAGGAGAAAGGAGTGTATAATGAGGAGGATGGTTCGATGAACCTTAATCCAAACTCGGTTACCGTGTGCCGGAATTGTTGTGTTGAGCCTGCAATCGTGGGAGCAAAGCCTTACGATAGTTTCCAGTTTTTGCGGAACGGCTTTTTCTGTGTAGATTACAAGGACACCACAGAGGGAAATCTTGTATTTAACCGGATTGCCTCGCTGAAAAGCGGTTATAAGCCAGTGTAATTTCAAGAACAGATATGGATGTGCAAAGCCGCCGACCGGCGGCAGAATGAGAGGAATTATGGGTAATCTTTTTTCGGGGCTGGCTGCCCTGGGCTTGGGTAAGTTGTCTAACATGGACGTGTACGAAAATGAGGACAAAAAGGAAGAAAAGAAAGATGCAGATGTTGAAAAGGCAGCAGAAGTATCGGAGGCAGATCTGATTTTTGATAAAACTTACGATTGCCCTGTCTGCGGTGGAAAATTTAAGGCAAAGACCGTGAAAACCGGCAAGGTAAAGCTGATTGCTGCCGATTCTGATCTGAGACCGAAGTATCAGCTTGTAGACTCGCTGAAATATGATGTAATTGCATGTACCTACTGCGGTTATGCCGCGCTGAACCGCTATTTTAACTATATGACTTCAACACAAGCGAGAATGATCAAACAAAACATCTCCGAGAATTTTAACGGGCTGACGTCGGACGGCGATATTGTCACTTATGATGAAGCGATCACGAAACACAAACTTGCGCTGGCAAATACCGTGGTAAAACATGCGAAGGCAAGCGAAAAGGCATATACATGTTTAAAGACAGCGTGGCTTCTGCGCGGAAAGGCGGAGACGCTTCCTGCGGACACAAAGGACATTGACAAAGAGCTTGAGGAGCTGGCAAAAGAAGAGCGGGAATTTCTTGAGAATGCCTACAATGGTTTTCTGGAAGCGTTCCCGAAAGAAATGTTTCCGATGTGCGGGATGGACGAAAATACGGTTTGCTATCTGGTTGCTGAACTGGCGAGACGCATTGGCAAATATGAGGATGCCAGCCGCTGGGTTGCAAGAGTGCTTGCTTCGCGCAATGCAAACGACCGTATCAAAGAGAAGTCAAGGGAATTGAAAGAGCGCATCACAGAAGAGATGAAATAGCAGGTTTATAGCTGTCTGTCCAGACAAAATATAGATAAGACCGCTTGCCGGCGGCAGAATGTGGGGGAAAATGAAAGAGCAGCTGTACACAATCCCGGTAAATGATGAGTTTGATAAGGACTGCGAATGCCCGGTCTGCGGGATGTACCGTTCCTTGCAGGACGCCGCAATCGATTTTACAATGGGACCAAGTTATATGGAGGACGATATTCGGATGGAGACAAACCGGGTCGGCTTCTGCGACAAACATATTAAACTTTTATATAAAAATCAAAATCGGCTTGGGCTGGCATTGATTCTGCTGACGCACACGGAGCAGGTGATCAAGGATGCAGAAAAGCTTGCAAAGAGCAAAAAACCAGCGGGAGGGCTTTTTCGAAAAAAAGAGACTTCCGCAGTCAAAGAATATATGGATGGGCTGGATGCATCCTGCTATATCTGCAAAAGAATGAGAGGGATGTTTGAGCGGTATCTTGTAACAGTATTTTATCTGTATGAACATGATGAGGCGTTTCGAAAAAAGTTTGAATCGTGCAAAGGTTTTTGTAATAGACATTATGCCTTGCTTTACGAGATCGCGCCAAAGCAGCTTTCCGGCAGGATGTGCGAGGATTTTATCGCGGCGTTAAATAAAGTGTATCTGGAGAATTTAAAGCGCGTGAGGGACGACCTTGAGTGGTTTACGGATAAATTTGATTACCGCTATGTCAATGAACCGTGGAAGAACTCAAAGGACGCGCTGCAGCGCACAATTCAAAAACTAAATTCCATTCCGGCGGATGATGTGGAGGAAGATTAAATTTCCTGCCAATTACAATATTGTCTGTGCAGCAGAATCTAAGAAAACATAAATGGAGAAAAAATATTTATAGAATCGAAAAGGAACCTGCCAAAAGATTCGTTTTCGATTCTATAATTTGTTTTGCGCAGTTTTAGGATACGCATTCTTTCATTGTGTCACAAAGATTGTCTGTGGAGAGATACTCCCAGCACAATTCAAGTTCCTTTGCCATTGCTTCTAAGCCAGGTGCGCCGGATGTATTGCGCTTTTCCACACAGGTTTTTAAACTGATAGCCTCGTAGATATCTTTGTCAAAAACTGGGGACGCCATGCGGTACACTTCAAGAGGAAGTTCGTCGAGAGAGCAGCCGCGGTCGATGCAGGCAAGGACAAGCCTGCCGATAATGCCGTGCGCGTCGCGAAACGGAACGCCGTGATTCACAAGATAATCCGCGGCGTCGGTGGCGTTGGTAAAGCCGTTTTTCGCGCTTTTTTCCATAACATCTTTGTTGAACTTTATCGTGGAGAGCATACCAGTAAACAGCGCAATACAGCCTTTGACGGTATCGATAGCGTCAAAGGTCAATTCCTTGTCCTCCTGCATATCTTTATTGTAGGCGAGAGGAAGCCCTTTCATTGTTGTCAGAATGGATGTAAGCGCGCCGTAGACGCGCCCTGTTTTTCCGCGAATCAGCTCGGCGATGTCCGGGTTCTTTTTTTGCGGCATAATACTGCTTCCTGTGGAGTATGCGTCGTCGATTTCAACAAACTGGTATTCGTTTGTATTCCAGAGAATAATTTCTTCGCAAAAGCGGCTTAAATGCATCATAATCGTCGAGAGCGCAGATAATAATTCGATAAGATAATCGCGGTCGGAAACAGAATCCATGCTGTTTCTCGTCGGACCGTCAAAGTCTAACAGCGCAGCGGTGTAGTCGCGGTCAAGAGAGTATGTCGTGCCTGCGAGCGCGCCCGCGCCGAGAGGACAGTAGTTCATACGGCTGTAAATATCACAGAGACGGCTGCGGTCGCGCACAAACATCTCAAAGTACGCGCCGAGGTGATGTGCAAGCGAGACAGGCTGTGCCTTCTGCAAATGAGTGAATCCGGGCATAAAGGTCTCTGTGTGCTGTGACATCAGTGTGTGAAGTTTTGTCAGCAGAAGTTTTAACAGGTGGTTGATCTCCACAATCTCGTCTCTTGTGTACAATTTCATATCCAGTGCAACTTGGTCGTTGCGGCTGCGGCCCGTGTGCAGTTTTTTGCCTGTATCGCCAATGCGCATAATTAAATTGGCTTCCACAAAACTGTGGATATCCTCCTGCGTGTCATCAATGATAAGAGTTCCATCTTCAATATCCTTCAGGATGCCATCTAATCCATCGATAATCTGCTCCCGTTCTTCACGGGTCAGAATGCCTTGTTTTTCGAGCATAAAAACATGCGCGGTGCTGCCTTTGATGTCCTGGCGAAAAAATCTCTGGTCATAAGAGATGGATGCATTGAAATTATGTACGAGTTGGTTTGTTTCTTTTGTGAAACGGCCTCCCCAAAGTTTCATATAAATTACCTCTTTTCTGAATTGTTTGCCTTTTTATTTTGAAATTTGTCCGTATAAGAGATATTGCCTGATGGATATATATAGTAGCTTGTTTTTCAGGATTATGCAAGTTTATCTTGCAATTTTATAAGAAAATATTTATAATGACATCGAATTAAAGGGAAATTTTGCAGGCAGAAGCGAAAAAAGACGTGAAAAGTGAAAAAATTTCTTCGTGCAGTCACATAAGGAGCGGTATGATAATAGATGGTTGCGCTGCTATGATTTTGCAGTTAAAGAAATTATGGTTGTTATGTTTTGAAGATTGTGAAGAAGATGTGGATTATTTTTTTCGCTATCGTTTTGACAGTACAGAATGTATTGTTGACTGGCAGGAAGGACGCGTGGCAGCAATGCTGTTTCTTTTGACTGCGCAGCAAAAAGGAACTTTTGATAGACCGGCGGGATATGTGTATGCGTTTGCGACACATCCAGATTTCAGAGGACGCGGGATTGCGACAAAACTTTTGGAGAGTGCGCGCCGGAGAATGGCAGCGAGAGGTGGATTTACATTTCTGTGTCCGGCGTCAGACTCGCTGTATTATTTTTATGCCCGGCGCGGTTTTCGGGAATGCTATTTTGTGTGGATGTGCGGCGGAGAAGCTGACAAAACTGCTGCTGACAGCACAAAGATACATGCTGCCGACTGTGGGGCGTTTGATTACTATAAAATACGGTCAGAATATCTTAAAGAGACCGATATCCACTGGGACGCGGCAGCAGCAGAGTATGCTGTGGCGGAGAACAATCATTCTGGCGGGATATGCAAAAAAATATATTTTTCAGACAACGTCGCTGGGGCAGTTTTATGCAGGGCAGATCCAGAGGGGACTTTGTGGATGCGGGAATTGCTGCTTCCGCAAGAATGCGGCTGTTTGATTCCAGAACTTGCCGCGGTGCTGGCAGCACAGTTGAAACAAAACAGTGTTGGACAAAAATTTTTCTGGCGTGTGCTTTCGCCAGTAAGATATCATGGCGCAGTACGCCAGAGAATTGGTATGGCGGACACTGCGGATGGAGAAGGCTATTTAAATCTTATTCTTGAGTAATATTCTCACCGCGTCCATGCGCAATCGAGTAGGGAAGGTTTGTCTTCCCTACTCGCCGTGCGACCTGCATAATTCCACTGCACGGGTCTGCGCATAAAAAAGGTGCGGGGAGACATTCCCCGCACAGACGAGCAGGGAAAGTATTCCCTGCTCAATTTGAATCACTCGATAATTTTGATCATTTTTGCCATTTCGATAATCGAGGCTCTTGAAACATTCTTGCCGCAATATTCGATCAAGTCTGTCTTTGTACCATTAAAAATATCAACTGGCTCATACTTTTCGAGAATAATACGATTCTCTTCTACATAGATTTCAAGAGGGTCCCGTTCCCCGACACCCAATGTCCGTCTTAGCTCAATTGGAAGCGTAATGCGTCCAAGTTCATCGAGCCTTCTTACGATACCCGTGCTCTTCATACAGCAAATCACGCCTTTCTGTCAGATTTTTGTGTGGCAGATCGTAAGATCCGCAGGTTGTGGTTGCAAGTTTTTGGTGAAGAGGTACTTCTATTTCCATGAGTAGGATAACACAAAAATTGGAATTCGTCAACGAAAAATGAAATATTTTCGCATAGTTTGACATAAATTGTATAAATTGCCAGTAGGAGGGTAACAGGTAAGATATAGATATTTACTTCTTAATATATATTTAATGTATATAAATTATGACTTTATTGTTGTACTCTGAAAACAAAGGGATAAGAAGTTATTATTCTACAACAATATTTATTTTGCTACAGAATAAAAAATAGTCAGATTAAGCATAAGAAGTGGATAAAAAATTCTATGCCTGGTATTTTGCGTATGCTGAATTATATTTGGGGAGGAATGATACTGATTGGAATTTTGTATGCTGCGTTTCACGGCACCATGCCAGCCGTCGGGGAGGCAGCACTTAACTCCGCAAGGGAGGCAGTTAATCTTTGTATTACTATGCTCGGTGTGATGGGATTGTGGCTTGGTATGATGGAGGTCGCGAGAGCTTCCGGTATTATGGAGCGGCTTACCAGACTCTTAAAGCCAGTGCTGAGATTTTTATTTCCAAATATTCCACAGGAACATCCAAGTATGGAATCGATCGGAGTAAACTTAATTGCCAATATACTTGGTCTTGGCTGGGCGGCGACCCCAGCTGGATTAAAAGCGATGGAGGAACTTGCAGAACTTGAGGAAGAGAGGAGCGGGGAGGGGAGCGAAGAAAAACAGCAAAGCCATTTATCTATAAGTGAAAAGAAAGAGAAGAGCAAAAATGATTTTCAAAAAGAAAAAAGCGTGATTGATAGAAAAGTTTTAAGAAAAAACGAGGAAACGGTACATAAAAAAAGCACGGCAAACGATCGTGAAAGGAAGCAGTCTGCTTTTGGAAGAGTTGCCAGCAATGAGATGTGTACATTTCTTGTGTTAAATATATCTTCTTTGCAGCTGATTCCGGTGAATGTAATCGCCTACCGAGCGCAGTACGGCAGTGCAAGCCCAACGGCAGTGATTGGTCCAGGACTTGTCGCAACATTGTTTAGCACGATTGTTGCAGTAGTATTCTGCAAATTGATGAATAGAAAAAGAAAAATTAATGGATGAAATTAATGTTATACTATAAAATCTTTTCAAAGGGTAAATATGAAATTTTTTGCTGTGAATATCTAATTTTTTCAAAAAAGGAATAAAAAATGCAGAAAAGGGAAAAATAATTGAAATGGGGAGGTGATTGTGCTAGAATAAAGATCATGGAGGAAGAAATTTATGGAGAGCATTATAAGGTTGTCTTCATTGAAGATTTCTAATATAAAAAACGTCAAAAATGGGCAGGTTGTTATGCCAAATGCCTGCCGAAAGCATATAACGTATAAAAATGCAGAAGTGTTAGGGCTGTATGGTCAAAATGGTTCTGGAAAAACAGCGGTGATTGATACATTATACTATTTGCAGAAAATTATGATTGGCGGAATACTGGAAAATGAAATGGTCGATTATATTGATGTAAATGAGAACCATGCAGAGATTGCAGCAGATTTTGTTATTTTTGTCAAAGAAGTTATTTATGAAGTAACTTATAAGATTATTTTACAAAGAGATGGAAATAGTGCAAAGATTGCTCGTGAAACATTAAGTTGTGCTGTAAATAAAGACAATTCCAGAAGCAATAAAATTGTGTTTATGGATTATCAGCGTTCGGACAAAAGGATATTTGCTCCCAAAAAAAGATTGGATGAGGTTGTAGAAGCCAATATAGAAAATAAAACAGATTTGATTGTAGCAAAAAAAATTGCTGAGAAGAATAATTGTTCTTATGTTTTTGGAGAGAGCAGCAGAGAAATTTTTTGTCGGGATTATAAGAATGATTTCAAACATTGTTCCGAGGTGATAAAGGCATTATTTAAATTTGCTTTACAGGATTTGTTTGTGATCCGCAATACGCATTCCGGTGTGATTTCTGCGAACTTTTTATTGCCTATGGCGTTTAAGATTGAACAAAATCAAATCGGAATGAAAGGGGATTTTGCGGTTCCATTGATAGAACCAATTGTTTTAAATGAAGAAAGAAAAAAACTTTTAGATACTATTGTGGAACAGGTTAATATGGTTCTGTTTACGATTATTCCAGGAATGAAAATAAGTGTTCATAATTATGGAATGCAGTTGATGGATTCTGGAGAGAACGGTTACAGGGTGGAACTTGTCTCGATTCAAGATTGTATGCCGCCGATTCCCATTCGAATGGAGTCAGAAGGAATTATTAAAATCATTTCTATTTTAAACGCGCTGATTCAGGCGTTTGGAAATTATTCGATTTGTCTTGCGATTGATGAGCTGGATGCTGGTATCTTTGAATATATGCTTGGAGAATTGCTTGATATTTTTAATAAAAGCGCGAAAGGGCAGTTGATATTTACATCACATAATCTGCGTGCTTTGGAAATGCTGGATAAGGATAGTATTATGTTTTCTACAGTAAATCCAGAGAGAAGATATATCCGAATGAAAAATATAAAAGCGTCAAACAATTTAAGGGATACTTACCTTAGAGGAATTACTCTTGGCGGTCAGGATGAAGTAATTTATAAAGAAACGGACAGTTTAAGAATTGCGCGTGCATTTAGAAAGGCAGGTAGAATGATACAGCATGAGTGAAAAGAAAGTGGTTGTATTTATAGTGGAAGGACCAAGTGATGAAGCTGCACTTGGCACCATTATGAAAGAATTCTTTTCCAGCAATGAAGTGCAGTTTATTGTTGTACATGGTGATATTACACTAAAAGACTATGTTTCAAAAAATAGTATTTTAAAAAAGATCAATGAACAGATTGAGAGTGTAAAGAGCAAATACCGATATAGTCAGAGTGATTTTACAAAAATTATTCATATTGTTGATACCGACGGCGTATATATTCCTGAGATTGATGTAAAACAAACATGCACGGAGAGAATTCAATATTGTGAAGATCATATCAATGCAAAGGATGCAGGTGCAGTGATAGAACGAAACAAGCGAAAAGGGGAGATTTTGTATAAGCTTAGAACAGAAGGAAAAGTGCATGGTATCCCTTATCGGATTTATTTTAATTCCTGCAATTTAGAGCATGTATTGTACGGTGAATTAAAAAATTATTCTGATGAAGAAAAACAAATATTATCCGATGACTTCGCGGATCAATATGATGGAAAAGCAGATAAATTTATAGAGTTTATATCGTCTTCGATTGTTGCAGTTCCAGGTACATATAAGGAAACTTGGAATTATATCGAAAAGGATAAAAATTCTTTGCATCGACATACCAACATGCATTTGATATTTGAATAAAGTGGACGAAGTAAAAATGAATTGAGATCTTATTGAGATAACAATACAGCAGCACAAATCCAACTACAATCATTGGACTTGTGCTGCTGTTATATTGTTTGTTATAATTAATGAAATTATTTTACAAGTAAATTTTTTAATGTGTAACAAAGAACATAATCGCAAACAGTATGCCGATTACCAAAGTTCCAGTTTTGATTTGTTTTGCTTTTCCAGTAAACAGGCTTAAGAATATATAAGAGATTAAGCCAAAAGCAATACCATAGCTGATGTTGTAAGTAAACGGCATAAAAGAGATGGTCAAAAATGCAGGAAGAGCAATTTCAATATTGTTCCAGTCAATTTTTAGCACAGCGCCCATCATCAGCACTCCGACAAAAATCAGCACGGCGGCAGTTGCGCAGCCAGGAATCAGAGAAGCAACCGGACTTAAAAACATACTGATAAAAAACAATGCCGCTGTTGTAATAGCGGAAAGACCAGTGCGCCCGCCCTCGGCAATACCGGAGGAAGCTTCCACAAAAGTTGTAACGGTGGAAGTACCACATACAGAACCACATACCGTTGCGATCGCATCGGAGAGCATTGCTTTCTGGAAATTCGGAATCTCACCTTTTTCGGTCAGCATATTGCCGCGCGAACAAGCGCCAAACAGCGTGCCGAGCGTATCAAACATATCGACAAGACAGAACGCAAGTGCCGTTGTGATAAAAAGAATGATAAGGGAGCTGCCGGAATGATTTTCCAAGTAAGCTGAGAAATCAAATCCCTGAGTAAATACTTTGCCGAAGGAAATCTGCCCGAAATCTTTGAACGCGGCAAATGGATTAAAGTTAAACTTATCACCAAAACCTTCATACACGCTTTTTGTGGTAATGCCAAGAATATAATAAGCCGCTGTACCACCGAGCATTCCCCAGAAGACGGCTCCTCTTACTTTCTTGGCGGAAAGAGCGGCGATGGCGATTAAGGTGAAGATCGTGACAAGCAGAGGCATTACAGAATCCCATGTCGCGTTGCCGCCGTACAGGTTAAAGGATACAAGCGTAACTTTGGTAGATTCATCCAACACGACAATACCAGCGTTCTGAAGCCCCAAAAATGCGATAAACAGACCGATGCCCGCCGGGATAGCCATTCGGACGCAATCTGGGATCGCGGTGAAAATTTTCTCGCGCAGTCCAGTTATCGTAAGGATGATAAAAAGAATACCGTCAAATAAAACAAGGACAAGAGCGTTGGAGTAGGTAAGTCCAAAGCCAAAGCATACCGTGTAGACAAAGAATGCGTTCAGACCCATACCAGACGCCTGCGCAAGAGGCAGGTTTGCCAAAAGACCAATCAGCAAAGTTCCGGCGACCGCGGAGATCGCCGTGGCGATATAGACCGCATTGTACATCTTTTCCGGCGTTGTGCCAACAGTACCTGCAAGATCAGAGAACATACCTGCATTTACCATAAGGATATAGGCCATCGCCATAAAGGTAGTCAAGCCTGCCATAATTTCAACCTTGACTGTAGAGCCTTTCTCCTTTACTTGAAAAAATTTTTCCATACTACTCTCCATTTCTGTGCCGCTTTTTTGAGATAAGCAATTTGTGTTAAGCGGCACACAGACGCAAATTGCTTTTCTGCCAGTCTTTTCATCCAGAAATATTCAGCTTAAATATTTTGGTGTATTATGCCGAATTCCAGCGGTTCTTGGCATTATAAAGGTATCATAAATAAGCCGGGATTTCAAGAGGGCATAAAGCTTGTTAAGTTCAAAATAAAACAATGATATTTTTGAGCTTGGAGTTTGTGACTCTGTATCTGAAAGTTTTGCAGATTATAATATCATTTATGTATTTCTCTAATCGAATGTTAATCTTAATGACTTGCATATAAAAGAAAATCCGGCTAAAATAGAGAACAAGAGAAAAGAGCGTGTAAAGCGTTCCTGAATTTATAAAGACAGTACAAAACAGATAAGAAAAAGTTTGTTTGTACGGAAGTGAGGTAATTATGGCGAAAATACTGATTGTGGAGGACGAAGCAAAAATTGCTCGTTTTGTGGAGCTGGAATTAAAATATGAGGGGTATGAGGTGGAGATTGCAAGCGACGGAAGAATGGGGCTTGATAAAGCATTGCACGCGGGAGCAGATCTTGTTGTTTTGGATATTATGCTTCCGGGGTTATCTGGGATTGAGGTGTGCCGCAGAGTGCGCATGGAGTCAGAGATTCCGATTATTATGCTGACGGCAAAGGATGATGTTACGGATAAGGTAGCAGGACTTGATATGGGTGCGGATGATTATATGACAAAACCGTTTGCCATTGAGGAATTGCTGGCGCGCATCCGTGTTGCGCTGAACCGCCATGCAAAAAAAGCGGCTGGGGCAAAAAAGAAGGATGAGATTTCTTTTGGACCATTGCGGTTGGATGTAGCAGGGCATAGCGCGTATTATGGCGAGGAAGAATTATCGCTTACCAAAAAAGAATATGAATTGCTGGAATATTTGCTGAAGAACAAAAATATTGCGGTAACCCGCGAGCAGCTGCTTAATAATGTATGGGGATACGAATATTTTGGAGATACAAATGTTGTAGACGTATATATACGATACCTCAGACAGAAAATTGACGATCGGTTTGAGGTTCGTATTATCAGTACTGTGCGCGGAGTGGGGTATATTATCAGGGATGAAAAATAAATTATTAAATGGGCTGAGAAACTTTTTAAAAAAAATATGGACGCCGTTGCAGAAGAAAAAAGATGCTTTGATCGGCAGACTGCGGCTGTCCATGTCATACCGGATTACGCTGAATTATCTAAAATTAATGATTATCAACGGAATTATTTTTATGGCAGTATTTCTGGTTCTTTATCTGAATGTACAAATAGAGGAATATCGCAATCTTGCAGAAGAAATTGTGACAGAGCTAAAACAAAAAGAATTGTCCGATAAGCAGATCAATCCTTATGCGGAGCGCGGCGTGCATGTTATGGTTCGCGTGCAGGATTCGCAGGAAATTCTGTATGATGATACAGATTTTACTGTAAAAGGTTTTTTATTTTTTAAGAATCTTCATATTGAACCGTCAGATAAAGAACATAAGATTGTAATTAATGAAACGTTTTTATTTGAAATGGATAACAAAAATTATGAGGCGATTTTTAGCTACAATATGACAAAGGATTACAACCGGATGTGGAAGCTTGTGCTGAATATGATTCTTCTCTATGCGGTGATTGTATATTTTATTTTAAGAGAAGCGCGGGCGCAGAATGTAAAGATGCTTGCTCCGATTCAGGAGATGTCCGATACTGTAAACCGAATTACTGTAAATAACCTGCAGAGCGAACGGTTAAATGTGGAGGGAATGAAAGATGAATTAAAGGATCTGGCGGAGACGTTTAATGAGTCTTTGAACAGGCTGGAGCTGTCCTACGAGAGTCAGAAACAGTTTGTATCGGATGCCTCGCATGAACTGCGGACGCCGATCGCGGTTGTGCAGGGATATGCCAATATGTTAAAGCGATGGGGCAGCAAGGACGAGGATGTATTGGCGGAGTCGATTGAGGCGATTTCCAACGAGGCGACCCAGATGCAGGATTTGGTGGAGAAGCTTTTATTCTTGTCCCGACATGATAAAAAGACATTGAAGTTGAATAAGTCGCGTTTTGATATACAGCCGGTGGTTGAAGAGATGGTGAGGGAGACAAAACTTGTCGCGCATAAGCGCGTTATTGAGTCGCCAGCATTGGAGTCCGTTTATGTTTATGGAGATAAGCAGGCAATCAAACAGGCAATCCGTGTATTTATCGACAATGCGCAAAAGTATACAGAGGACGGCGATACCATTCGGATTTCCTGCGAGAACCGGCAGGGAGACTGTGTGATTACCGTGGAAGATACCGGAGTGGGGATGAAGCGAAGAGATCTTGACAATATATTTAATCGTTTTTATCGGGCGGATGATGTTCGAAATCGAAAGATTGAAGGGCATGGACTTGGATTGTCGATCGCAAAGCTGATTATTATGTCCCATACTGGCCGGATTAAAATTCGCACACAGTATACAAAAGGGACAAGTTTTATCGTGACATTTCCAAAATTGCGGTAGATTATGGCTGTTAATATGCCAAATAACTTCTTATTTCACAATTTTTTAAAGGTTGTACAGCGATTGCTTGCAACAGATTCGTTGATCTAAAAAATATTATTAAGTAAAAATTAGGGCATGTCTAAAAACTTATTCCTATGTTCTGCATGTCTCAATTTGCGTGATGGTTGCTCCTTTATTTGGTCAGCGCAGTTCGCTACGCCTCCTTCATTCGGCAGAAATCTTCTTCAAATTGAGATGCACAGTCCACAGAAAACAGTTTTCAGACATGCCCTATAAAAATATATAGTTATTTATAGATTAGATGATTTTGCGGAAAAATTTCCATAATCCGCTCTTTGGCAGCAACAAGCTCCGCCGCAGCCCTTTTATCTTTTGGAGCGTAAGTGATTGGTGTGATAACACGATGGCTGCCTTCTAATGTTTGCAGTACATGACATGGAATCAGCGTGATGCCGTAAATAGAAACAGGACTGTTTTCCTTTGTTTGTCCGGTATCATTTGAGTTGTTTGCTGTATCTTTAACGGCACTTTTGGAAATCGAAGGTTCTGGTTCTTGGTCGGCAGTATTGCGCGATAAATTTACAATAAGTAATACAGTATCGTGGTTAATATCGCGCGTCATACTGGAAACAACATTGCCAAGCGAATAAAAACAAGGAACTTCACGACCGTCGGAAGCTGATATCATTTCAAAACTTTGCAGGCAGTGCGGATGAGATCCAATAATAAGATCCGCTCCGGCATTTGCAAGTTCTTTTGCATGTTGTTTTTGGTAATCCCTTATGTCGTGTGTATTTTCACTGCCCCAGTGGTTGTAGACAATAACGAAATCCGCACCGTCGGCGCGAGCTTTGGCAATGCGGTCAGAAGCAGTCTGTTTGCTGTAACAATCAATAATCTGAGAAAGCTGTTTTTTGGTGACCGTATCGCGCTGATTTACCAGTTCTGTAAAAGAGAGCAGCGCAATGTGGATTCCGTTTTGTTCTAACATAAGATAACGTTCCCTTTTATCCTCCATTCGATAAGTGCCGGTATGCGAAAAATCGTATTCTTCCAGGTGTGCAATCGTTTCTGTAATACCGGTGATTCCGCCGTCCAGACTATGGTTATTTGCCGTTACAAGGTGCGTAAAACCCGCTTGTTTTAGAGAAGCCAGATAATCCGCAGGGGCGTTGCAGTTTGGCTGCTCGTTGACCAGACGTTCTTTCGTCGAGTAAGGATTGCTTTCGGAGAGCGTAGTTTCAAGATTTCCAACAACAAAATCACAGTCTTTTAAAATCTTTTCAATTATTTTAAAGCTGCCGGAATAATCGTGACTTCCATCAGGAAGCTCGGCGGTATACTGCTGACCCGCAAGACACATCAAATCGCCGGTAAGACAAAGTGTAACCGTATCTTTTGGAAGATTTTTTGCGGAGGAAGGGAGAAATTCCTGCAAAGCAGATTGAGAGTCCGCGTCTTTTTTGGAGTCTTGCAGACCAGAAACACCGCCTTGAGAGGTTTGCAAAGAGCTATCACCGGATAAAGTATCCTGTAAACCAGAACCATCACCATCCGGCTTACCCTGCCCGCCGGAATCCCCGCTTGAACTTCCCTGCGCGTTTAAAATACCTTCCGGGGAATCCGGCGCGGTTTCACCCGCCTGATGCAGCAGGGGAATAAAAAGGAGAATAAGATTCAGCAAAGCGGCAGTCAACAGTGCAAAAAGCAGCTTTTCCAATCGATGTACCGAAGATTTTTTCATAATAAATTCACCAAATGATCGATAAAAAATGAAATATTACAAAGAGCAGCATTTTAATAGGGTGTGTCTGAAAAAATCAGCATACCCTAAAAATTATTGTTTATTTAAGCTATTAATATTATACCAGATTATTCTAGGAGATACAAGTCTTGAGATTTTTTTGTGCGAATGCTAAAATAAGCGAAATAAAATTAAGGGGTGTGGAAAAACATGGAGACAGACAAAAAACATTGGCTTGCAGAACTTGACAAAGAAAACCAGAATTTATAGCAGCACTCAACGAGCTATGTCAGTAAAATAAAATTAGGAAATTATTTTTCACATTAAGAAAAAAGACAAATCATTTCATTTGATTTTAACTTGATTTTTTTATGGGCGTGTCTGAAAACTTATTCCTACGTTCTGCATGCCTCAATTTACATAATTTTTTTTCGCTCATTCGGTCAATGCAGCAATGCCTCCCTTATTTAACAGAAATCTTCTGCAGATTGAGAAGCCCTCAGAAAGCAGTTTTAAGACCCAACCTAATGATGAAAAGATTTTTCGGAGAATCTAAAATATGATCTTTCATGGCGAAAAAGAAGGAAAAAAGTCCATGAAAAGTCATAAAAGTAAAATAGTGATATTTTCAACTCAAAAAACTCTGTGATAAATGCCTTAAAATGGGTACAACACCTAAATAATATAAAGGCGTGTGCAAGAGAGCTTGTAAATGAGGAAATTATTTTTGCATAGCTATACACGGGCGGTAGAAAGTGGTTTCTGCCGCCCGCATGCAATGCTGTTGATAGCAGTGGAAATAACGGGTATAATTATAATCATCTGGCGTGAAATTGTCGAAAATTTGTCTTTTATCGGCTATGATAAAAGGATTAACTGATAAGGAGCATTGCCTATGAAATACAAGATACTGATTATTGATGATGAAGAAATGATATTATCCATGATGGAAAAATGTTTAGGAGAAGAATTTTCCGTATATACAGCGGAAAATGCAAAAAAAGCGTTAGAACTATTAAACGTAATACCAGATATTATATTGTTGGATATCAATATGCCAGAAATGGACGGATTGGAATTGTGCCAGCTTATCCGAGGGCATATATCCTGCCCGATTATTTTTTTGACAGCACGGGTAACGGAACGGGATGTGATAAAGGGGCTGTCTGTCGGCGGGGATGATTATATTACGAAACCTTTTCGCATGGATGAATTATTGGCAAGAATTTCGGCGCACCTTCGGCGTGAAGAAAGAAAAGGCACAGCAGAAAATCTAAGGTTTGATGAAGAATTGATTATTGATTACAATAGCCGAACGGTATTTTATGGTAAGGAACAGTTAGACTTCTCAAATAAAGAATTTGAGATTATCCGTTTTCTTTCCCAAAATGCAGGCATGGTTTTTGACAGGGAAACTATCTATGAAAAACTTTGGGGATATAATGGCGAGGGCGATAGCATTGTAGTAAAAGAACATATCCGAAAGATACGGAATAAGCTGTCAGTTTATACGGATAAAAACTATATTGAAACAGTATGGGGAGTTGGTTATAAATGGGCAAAATAAAAACAAAGTCGCTTAGGACATCTATGGCAGTTACTTTTTTAATTACGATATGTGTGACTGCCCTGTTATCGTCTGTCACTATCTTTGCGGCAAACCAAGTGCAGCATGAAATATTAAAGAAACGGTATATGACGATAAATTCCCCTGATTTTCAGGTGGATGAGAACACAGGCAATTATATTTTGGATATTGATAACAACAATATCACATGGCAGCCTTTAAGCACATGGGATACTGTCGCCTATTATGGCTCTTACGCTGCTATGGTTGGTCTGCCTGTTTTTTATATTGCTGTCGGGATTGGGGCGGCTGCGGCGGTATATTACCGAAAGAAGCTTCGGGAGCCTATCACACAGTTACAAAATGGCGTGGAAAGAATACAGGAGGATAATCTTGACTTTCACATTGAATATGACGGTGATGATGAGTTAGGGCGGTTATGCTGTTCTATGGAAAAAATGCGCAGGGAGCTTCGGCAAAAACACAAAGCGTTGTGGGAATCCTTAGAACAAAGGAAATTATTGAATGCTTCGGTATCCCATGATTTAAGAACGCCGATTACCGTCCTCAAAGGATATTTAGACTATTTAGAGAAAAATATCCCACAGGATAAGCTTACGGAAGATATGCTTTTAGATACGGTATCATCTATGCAGGGGGCGGTAAACCGTTTGGAGCTATATGTGGAGAGCGTTCGGGATATTGAGAAGATTGAAAATATTGAAATTGAAAAACGGTCTGAAAATGTGAAGCTATTATTGAATGAATTAAGAAGTAATGTGCGGCAGCTTGCGGGAAATAAAGAAATCATTATTTCAAACGATATTACGGTGGACAAAATTCAAATAGATAAGGGCGTGTTTTTTCGGATTTTAGAAAATCTCCTGCAGAACGCATTAAGATATGCAGAAAAACAAGTAAGCATAAACCTTTCACACAAAAAAGATTTTCTCATTCTTACGGTAAAGGATGATGGGAAAGGTTTTTCAGCGGCAGATTTGGAAAAAGCAACCACTGTATTTTACAGTAATGATAAGGAAAAACAGCATTTTGGTATAGGCTTAAGCGTATGTAAGATACTTTGTGAAAAACATGGCGGTTTGCTGTATGTCGGAAATCAGAAAGAAAAGGGGGCATGTGTAACCGCCAAATTGAAAATTTTTTAATATCCTTTTCGGAAAATTGGCTTTTCTATTATAAAATCTCCTTACAACACAAGTAAGGAGGTTTTTGTATTTATGGAAATTGTAATAAGAAATCTTTCCAAAAACTATGGAAAAAAGACAGCCCTTGAAA
>CAMUAR010000063.1 GCA_947086895.1 uncultured Lachnospiraceae bacterium
TACTTACAGGTTTATGACTTTTCTTACAATATGCAATTATATATTTTGCAACATCCAATGCGTCATACATAATATCACCTCTTATCTGCATGAAAACAAATAGTTTATGATATTATAATATTAACATAGGGTAATATTGTTGTCAATAATCTCGAACAAATGTTCTATATTGCTAAAAGTTATTACAAATAATGTTTTTTTTACAATATATAGTTAAATTTATTTTGATTTCACCATATATTGAAAAATTATCTAATATTTATCCGCATTCTACTCCTTTTAAATTATATTATTTTTTTAACTGTATGAGATTATTGCTATGACGTATGCAGTTTTCTTTTTTGTCTGGCACAATCAGAAAGATATAAACTAATCAATAATTTGATATGGAATACCAATTTTCTCACTTTGCTCTTTAAAAAAATCAAGCATATCATTACCAATATTTATTGTTATCTGTTTTTTTAGCTTTTTGGCGTAAGGATTTCTCTTTGCTTCTGCTTTTGAAAAATCATATTCATCTCTCATATATTCATTAATCTCCTTCTTAACGCCTCCATCCATTCTAATTGCATAATATCATAATAACATATTTCCTTGTACTCCTTTGTACCTTTTTTCAGGAATATAGGTTTTCTTTTGCGTTAGGTTTATAGAATATACATGATTTAATTATTTACTGTTATGGGGAAAAATTAAGGGCTTTTTAAAATTTATACTACTACTTAAATTCTTCTTTTAAACTATTAAAAGCTTGCATAATCTTAGGTATATTAGGATACTCTTGGGCAAGTTTTTCGAGTTTATTCATTGATTCTTTATCTCCTGATAGAATTTGCTTAATGAACAAATTAGCTTGGCTTATCACAAAGCAAATTTCTATATCCATACTGTCTGGATATTCTTCTACTAATTCTTTCAAACACTCTATTGTTTCTTGTATTCCTTCTTCTTCCTGCTTCGCACTTAAATTACTTAATCCTTTTGCATAGATTTCTGCTATTTCCAAACTTTTTGGATAATTTTCTAATAACTCTTCTAACTGTTTTACTACTTCTTGTCGTTCTCCTTCCTTTTCATTACTTAAATTAAACAAACTTTTTGCAAAATTTTCTGCTATCTCTAAACTTTCTTGATAATTCTCTAGTAATTCTTCTAATTGTTTTACTATTTCTTGTCTTTTTTCTTCCTTTTCATTACTTAAATTAAATAAACTTTTTGCAAAGATTTCTGCTATGTCTAAATTTTTTGAATACTTTCCTAATAGCTTTTTTAATCGTTTTACTGTTTCTTGTTTTTCTTCTCCTTTTTGCTCAATACTTAAATTAAATAAACCTTTTGCAAGTAAAACTGCTATCTCTAGGCTATTTGGATATTCTCTTACTAATTGTTCCAATTGCTCTACAGTTTCTTTTCTCCCTTCTTCTTTCTGCTCAACACTTAAATTAGATAAACCTTTTGCAAATTCAACTGCTATCTCAAAATTTTTTGGATTCTTTTCTACTAATTTTTTCTGTCGGTTTATAATTTCTTGGATACCATTTTTTTGTCTAATACTTACATTAGTTAAAATTTTTGCAAAACAAATCTTGGTTTGTAATTTTTCAGAATAATTAGTTATTATAACTTCTGATAATTTAGCAATTTTTTTGCATTGATCAACTGATGTACAATAATATGTCGCATTTAATAATAATCTTGAAAAATAAATTGCTGATTTTTCTGATACCCAAAAATTTTCTGGTATCACAACTCCCCAATATTCTGGATTTGCATTTAACAAATATTCATAATCATTAAACATTCGATCAAAAAATACAACCGCTGATCTTGGCTGCTGCCATACCATTTGAAGAAATTGTTTCGTAACTTCTTTCTCTTGCTTAATCATCCATTGATATATATAGTATTCCCCTATCAGATCAGGACGTAATGCCAAAATCCATTCTTCTTTAGAATCAAAAACGGCAATCCCAATTTGCTCCAACAGTGCTGCTGATGTTTCAAAATTTTCTGCTTTATCCTGAACTATCTTCCATTGTTCTGGGCAAATTTCTTGTAATGCATCTACTTTAATATCCTGAAGAACTGTGGCAAGACATAAAATAAATTGACAGACAGCAAATAGTTTTTTGTCTCCATTTTCTACGCCTGTCACATGTGCAATACAAAAATCCAGCCGTTTTTGTTCTCTTTCTAACACATAATCAAGAACATCTTCCTGACTCCATTTTTCGGGTTCTTTCCCTGCCAAAAAGGCATCTGTCAGAAACATTGCATACAAAGGACGGCATAAATCTGGATCAATATCTTTCAGCTTTTTTAATAACATCTCTATATCTTTATCAGATAACACATTATTTTGTGTCTGTAAAGCATCCGCATAATTTTTGATAATATCTTGCAAATCCTGATCAGACAGCGGCTGCAAATTTAAAAAATCTTCTTTATAACAAGCTTTTCTTAAGTCTTTTTCATGCCGTACTTGGTTATAAAGCTGTTTTTCCCAAGATGTATCTATTAATTGTCTTTCTTTAGCGGTTTCTGATATTTTATTTTTACTTTCTCTTTCTACCAATAAAACACGTAACGGCAGACTACGATCACACTCTTTTAAAGTTTCCATCCATCGACCAAGTTTTTGTGCATGTTCTTGTACATAATCTGCAATTAATAATGTCTTTTGCGTTAAATGATCTGATAATTTAGAAAGTTCATCATAATCTTCTGTTGTTAAATAACGCACCTTCCATTCTGCTACAACTTGTTTTTGAAATTCAAACGCCAGTCTGCTTTTTCCAGCGCCGCCAGGTCCTGTAACCGCCCACCAGCGAAAACAACTTTTCGTATCATTTAAAAATTCTTTTAACTCCTTTTGTTCTTGTTTCCGCCCAACAAAAGGTACTATTCCTGCATCATAGGAAAATCGTTTCGAAAAGTCCTTATCCGGCAATGCTCCTTCATGATAAGAAAGTGTTTTATACGTATCTGGATTTGTTTCTTCCAGTAAATGTTCTAAGATAACTCTTACTGCTTCATGGCGATTATCCTCATACAGAATAGCCCGAATTTGTTTCTTTCCTAATTCTGCAATTTTGCTATCTCTCTCCCGTTTTTTACAACTTATAATGGTATAATAAAAATCTCCTGGCTGAATGGTTTTCTGAAGCAAATCCATTGTAAGATCTTTTTCAAGACTGCATCCTAAAAATAAAATAATTTTTCTCTCAATACACTTTTTTAAATCTTTTGTTAAAACAGAATCTTCTTCATACCAACGCTTATACTGTTGTTCTGTAAAAACAATGTTTCCATATTCAATATGATCTCCGCTGATCGTTCCATGAAACTTAAATAATCCACGACTTTTGGAATGACGCAGCAACTGCTCTAAAAGTTCAGAATGACCTGGATGAGAGACTTCAAGCTCTAATCCATATTTATGATAAACGTATTCTATGGTTTCATCAAAATTCGTTGTTAAAATAAGACCCGGAAACAGCATTGGCAACAAATAAATTGCCTGCTTATGCAATATGTCCTGCTTCTCCAGTAAATGCTCTTTAGAAAATAAATTAACAAGGTCTCTCGATAAATTTGCTGGTGTACGCAAGTCTTCCAACCGCTGTGCTGCTGCTAAATAATCTCCGTTCTGAATTAATTTCTTTAATTGACTTCGCTCTTTATTATTTGTAATTTTTTGAGTCAGTTCTTTCAGTGCGTTTTTCCATGAACAATAAGCAAATTGTGTTAATCCTGCTCCAATAAATGGCACCATGACGGAAATATTCTTTTTAATTTCCTCATATACGTTTTTGTTATCTGGATGATAAGACATAATTTCTTCAAAAGAATACGACAAATGCACCGCCACCTTTCGATTTTTTTCTATCATATCATGTACGACGTAACTTGTCTAATTCTTTTTACCTTTTTTTTTCATCTAATCTTGTATTTGCTTCTGATATTCTTTTAGAATTTCCTGAACTTTTTGTTGTTCTAAAAGCATATAAAGCCCTTTTCTCCACTTCTTTGTCGCTGGCGTCCGGCTAATAAGATTTTCCTGGCACACTTTTTCCCAACTATAACGATCGATATATCGGTTTTCAATAATTGATCGTTCAATTGAGCTTTTGGGAAGAAAATTGATTATGTCTATGATATTGCTTAAAACTTGCTTTGTGTGTTCTAGCTGCTCTTTTATTTTGGTGTCAATCTCATCCAGCTGTAACGGAATTTCCGCACAGCCAAGCTGACTTCTGCTGCCTTTTGGCATTCCATCTATCCTTCTTGATCTAAGCGGATTTTCAAAGTCTTTTAAAATCTCCTGCCTGCGGTTTTCCAACGCCTTTTTTCGACCGATACAATACCGATATTGATTTAAATACTGCGCCAACAACTTTGCTTCTTCCGTAAGCCGCTCTCCGTCCCCATTATTTTTTATCCCACTTATTAAATTTCTCATCCCTTGACTATTTTCCTGCCTCTCTTACATCGTTCCTGCGCCATTTTCCCCTAGCGAAATATTTTAATTTTTATCTACTGGACATAGACAAATTTATCCCTTTACAATGTATCGTTATCAAATGCTGCTATAAATTCTCTGCCTTTCAGCATAGCATTAAACTCCCAACAACTGGCGTTCCAGCGCGTTTATATCACTGCTGTTATAGTCCCGCTGCGGAAAATCGTTAAAGCGGTTCTTTGATTTTGCTTCTGCCGTTGTTACAAGCGTTGCAGAAGCCGTTTTTGCTGGTTTATGATATCGTTCTGGAAGGTATTGTTCAAACACAAACTCCCGCAGAAAGTTCTCTGCGTTTTTTATGTATCGCTGCGGTCTTTCTTCAATCCTGCACGTTTCCGCGTAATTTTGGGCGCAAGAAACCAGATCGCTTTCCGTTATCTTCCCTGTCATCATCAGCGTCGCATACTCGCGCTCTGTCAGATATCGGTTGCAATCGGTTGGATATGCAGATAAAAACTCCTCCACACGCTGTAAGGGGGATATAGGGGGTGTCTCTGTCTTTTGTCTTATGTCTTTATAATCTTTAATATTATTAATACTATATAAGGCTTGTACACTAGCTTGACTACTTTCTCGTTCACTTATTTGATTACTTTCTCGCACACTAATTCGCTTACTTATTTGATTACTTTTTCGACTACTAACTTGATTACTTTCTGCTAAAACAATATCTGCCAGATCGTTTTTCTGCCTGCAATCCCGCTTATTTTCTGCTGTTTGGATGCTTGTCTGGCTATGTTCCCGCTTACTGATTTGGCTACTTTCCTGCGCACAAATTCGGTTACTTTCCTGTACACTAACTTGATTACTTTCTTGTTTCCTGACCTGACTACTTTCTTGTACACCAACTTGATTACTTTTTCGATTACTATTTTGATTTTCTTGTACTGATAGAACGTTTGTTCGATTACTTTCTTGCCCACCAGTTTGATCTGTTACAATAATTCCTACTTGTATTTTGTCCTGCTGTATATGCTTTTGACTATGATTTGTAAGCTTGTAGGATGTTGCTCTTGTTCCCTGCTGCTTCCAATCCAACAATCCCCTTTCCTGCAATTCTTTTCTCGCTTTCAGAACTCCTGACTTGGAAAGCCCAGTCAATACACAAAGCAACTGACTGGACGCTGGAAACCATTCACTCCAATAATTTTTATTACACAGATTTAAAAGTGCAAAATACAGCGCGATCTGCCCGGACGATAACGGATTTATCATTGCCGAATCCCAAAAAGTATTGATTAAGTCGATATACTTCATTCTTTCTTTTCTCCTTTTGCATTTTCTTATTTTTTTAGAACCGAAAGAGCCAAATTACAATCATTTGGCTTTTTCGATTCACAATATTTTTTTATTGTCCCATATACTTTCGCATCAGCTCAAGGCGCGATGTCTTTGGTTTTGGCGGTGTTACTTCCGCTGCCTTGGCAGATAAGAAATTAACATCTGTTTTCAGCTTTCCCGCAGAGGTTGCCTGCATGTTCTTTAAGATAAGTTCCTGATGCTCCACCGCCTTTTTATAAACGGTTTCCAGCCGCGTTTTCGGGTAATTCAGACCGCTTAGACAACATATCGTTGTTTTATCGCTGTACGTCTGAAACACATCCACAGGAATGCCGACTTCCTTGTATACTGCATCAACATCCACTGTTCCAGCTGCTGCCAATGCAATATACCGAATCACCCGATCTGGCTCGATCGGCGCGAAGATATTTTCCCGGAATGATCCAAGAACGGCGGCGGTTGTATTATCTCTTACTGGAACTTTTGTGATAACCAGCATTCCCTTTGCCCGCAGCGCTTCTTCAATCTCTGCTTTGTCGATGTTTCCGCGCTCGTCCCTGCATTGATCTGGTATTGCTATAAAATCCATAAACGCACTGACAAACTGACGGTTTAAAGAAAGCTTGTCCCCTTTGGCATTGTCTACTGCCAGCGTGCTTGCTATGCCGTCGATCGCCATCAGTTCTGTAAAACACTCATAACAGTTGATCTGTGCTTTGACACTTTCTTTTTCGTCTGGAATTACGGTGATTGCTCCAACCATTCCGCCATCTGTGCGTTCTGCTATCTCCTCCGCAAGAAGATCAATTAACATTGGTCCGCATCCGCTGCCGGTTCCACCCCCGGAAGAAAAAATCACATAAAGAATTGGGACGTTGAGCTTTTCCTGAATTTCTCTGCTGATGTTTTCGAAATCCTCCGCTACCAGACGCTTTGCTGTCAGCCGATCTTTGTGACAGCCGTCTCCTCCTGCAATATGGTAGGTGTGCTTTACATTCTTTAAGGTTTGAAGATCTTCTTTGGACGTGTTGAGATACAAAACGGAAAAACCCCGTTCTTCAAACAGCCTGCCAATATTTCCGCCCGCTTGTCCAATTGCAATAAATCCAATTTTCTTTTTCATGGTATGTACCTCGTTTCTTAGTTTTTTATGAACTCTCTGCCTTTTTCTGTGATATAAAATGTTCTCGCCTTTCCGTCGTTGTATCCAAAGGCAAGATAACCAGAAGTTTCAAAGGCAACTGCCTTTTTATAGAGCGTGCTATATTTGCATCCTACATTCTCTATTTCCAAAATCTCTTTTACTGTCATGGCAGAGGTTTTGTCCACTGCACTGTTTCCTGCCAAGATGGACAACATCAAAAACCCTAACCGATCCAATACGCTGCCCTCCTTTTTATTTTTTTGCTTCGAAATACTTACACCCCTTTTCATCTGGTTTCCGATTTTTGTTCCTGCCATGAACACAATGCCCTGAATAAGTTTTTACATACAACGTGCTGCTTCGTATATAATGCTGTAAGTAATAACTGCAATGCTCACAGTCCATTGATCTTGGTAGATCTTCCCCTAACGCTCTTCGCAATCTTGCATTTTCTTCTTGAATACGTATGTAATTCTGTTCCAGCTTTAAAACATTTTCTGCTATCATGTACCTACCTCCTGTTTACGTGCGTTTTGCACCTTCTATTGTTTTATAATATACAGTACAATTTGCACGCAGTCAAGTATTTTTTACGTGCGCTCTGCACATATTAAAGGAGGATACTATGTTTAATAAAAGACTTCGTGAAATACGTATGAAGCGAGGTTTCACACAACAGAAATTAGCCGATTCTGTTGATATTGCTCTACGTTCTTATCAATGTTATGAAACAGGAACCCGAACACCCTGTTATGATCTCCTAATTCGTCTTGCTGATGTTTTAGATGTTTCTCTCGACTACCTTATGGGACGGGATGAATTTATGAAAGCTCACGCAATACCCTTTGATGAATACCTGTAATGTCCTCTAGGCTATCCCATAAACTAAAATCACCAGTCCGATCTCCGACTTCTATATTTTGGTAATACCGAAGACTAATTTTCAATTTATCCGCCATCTGCTGTTGTGTCATGCCCGCTTTCTGGCGGGCTTCTTTTAAGTTTTTGCGCATTCTTTGCTCCTTTTATCTCTGATTTTCTTGGATTATTTTAGATTCATTCGGATTTATTCAGATTGTTTCGGAATTATTTGGATTATCTCGGATTTATTCGGATTATCTCGAAATCATTCAGATTATCTGATATTACTGTTGTACAAAAACTCCATAACATAAACACTATGTAACTATTTCTATAAGATTTGTTTTTTTGTATTAACTTTCAGTAACCTCTTAGCATACATAAATATTTCATCAATATTGTATACTTCAATTGCTTCTCTTGCCAGAACCATGGCTAGTTTTTCATCTACCTCATACGGCAGTTTCTTACGACTGCCATTGGATGGATACTTAGGATCAAATAATTCATCCCACCCACGTGGAGTAGTATCCAAAGGCAAGATGACCTGAAGATTCAAAGACTACCCTCCTTTATCTGTCCCATCATCTTACTTCAAAATATTTACACTTCCGATCATCTGGCTTTCGTTCTTGTAATGATTTTCCGTGGACACAATGACCACAGTTTGTTTTTTTGTAACAGCCATCTGAATATATATAGTGCTGCAAGTAAAATTTGCAGGCTTCACATTTCATTGGCAACTGCGGCTCGTCAGAAAAATGCTTGCGGAATTGTTCCCGCAGCTCTTCATTTTCTTCTCGCAAATACTTACATTCTTGTTCTAACTTTGCAATTTCCATTGATAACATTTGATAGCTCATCTCCTTTTTCGGCTTGTCCACCTACTGCCTTTTCAGGCAGTGGTAGTAGTATCCTGCGGCGGCTGCACTTCTGTTATTGGTACATAACCAGCCGCGCGCATAGCTCTGTCATTTAGCTCCGAAAGAATCTTCTTTTTCTGATCTTCTGGTAAGTTGCTTACCAGCTCATACTTTCCATTGATACTGACAAAAAGCCGCCCCTTGATTTTTTTCTTCATAAAATACACCTCCTGTTGTATCGTATGTGTTATAGATTGTCCAGTATACATTTTTATTTCATTTAACTTTTCTTATAGCAGGCTTGTTTAAATCTTTTCCCTTTCTATCACCAAAACTTTAACTGACCACTCCGACTGCGGAATAAATAGGAAAATAGAAATATTATTTGATTCATTAAAAACAACTTTGGCAAGAACCGATGGCAAAATTCGTGTTAGTTGCCTTTCAGAAATACTGTTCAAATCCCATTTTTCCAAAGGACATGGAATTTCTTTGGTTAAAGCTTTTAAAATAATATCCTTATATGTAACAATTTCTTCCCAATTAGAAAAAATTCCATTACCAAGCAAACAGTCTGTAGATACATCAAAATATTCTGCAACAGATAAAATGGTCGTTAATGGTGGCTCAATTGTGCCTTCTTCGTATCTTTGATATGTACGCAGCGTTATTCCAAGGTGTTCCGCAACTGATTTTTGCGTAATTTTAAATCTCTTGCGTAAAAATTTTAACTGCTTATTAAACACCATGAGCGTCATGTCCGCTTTCTGGCGGGCTTCTTTTAGGTTCCTGCGCATTTCTTACTCCTCTTATTTATTAGCAAAATACTTGCACCCCTTTTCATCTGGTTTTCGGTTCTTGTTTCTGCCATGAACACAATGCCCATCATAAGTTTTTGCATATTGACTGCCGCATCTGATGTAATGTTGAATGTAAAATTTGCAGAGTTCACAGTCCATCGATCTTGGTAGCTCTTCCCCCAACACTCTTCGCAATCTTGCATTTTCTTCTTGCAGACGTTCGTTGTCTTGCTCAATTTTCAGAACATTTTCCGCTATCATTGGCGTTTCCTCCCGATTTGTGTTAAAATAAAATGTTAATATTATTATTCACTCTTTAGGAACGTTTTGTTCCTATTCCGATTTTTATTATATTGGAACGTTTCGTTCCTGTCAAGACTTTTAGGAGGACTTTTATGAACTTTTCAAAAAACTTAAAACATTTACGTCTTTTAATAGGTTGTACACAAGCACAAATGGCAGATTTATTAGGCATCACAGTACGCGGATACAGAAACTATGAATTAGGCGCAAGAGAACCTGAATTATCGATGTTAATTAAACTTGCTGACTATTTTAATGTGTCATTAGATGAATTAGTTGGACGACAGTTCCCGAAGGATTCTTTGATGGATTCCAAATAAATCCTCCAAAGAATCCCATATATCAAAATCTCCATCACGCTTTCCAGATTCAATAAAACGATAATATCTTTCACTGATATTTAAATTTTTCGCTACCTCTTTCTGTGTCATGCCTGCCCTCTGGCGGGCTTCTTTTAGGTTCCTGCGCATTTCTTACTCCTCTTATTTATTAGCAAAATACTTGCACCCCTTTTCATCTGGTTTTCGGTTCTTGTTTCTGCCATGAACACAATGCCCATCATAAGTTTTTGCATATTGACTGCCGCATCTGATGTAATGTTGAATGTAAAATTTGCAGAGTTCACAGTCCATCGATCTTGGTAGCTCTTCCCCCAACGCTCTTCGCAATCTCTCATTTTCTTCTTGCAAACGTTCGTTGTCCTGCTCGATTTTCAGAACATTTTCCGCTATCATTGGCGTTTCCTCCCGGTTTGTGGTAAAATGAAACTACTTATACTTTAAATCGCCTTACAACCAACTTTTAATTGGTGTTTACGGTATTATACCAACTAAAAGTTGGTGTGTCAAGTAGACAGGAGGATTTTATGAAATTTTGCGAACGCTTAAAAGAACTTAGAAAAGCATCTCCTTATACCCAAAAAACTATTGCGGATGAATTAGGAATATCTGTTACTGCTTACCAATACTATGAATCAGGCAAAAATCAGCCCAGTATTGAAAACTTAATCAAACTTTGTGATATGTTTAACGTAACTCTTGATTATTTAACAGGACGGGTTGACTAATTTCTCGAAGTTTTCTTTGGTTGATATGAAATAAATCTTCCAAACTATCCCATAATCGAATACTTCCATTCATCTTTCCATATTCTATATTTTGATATGCAGTAATACTGATCCCAAGTTTCTCCGCCACTTCTTTCTGCGTCATGCCCGCTTTCTGGCGGGCTTCTTTTAGGTTCCTGCGCATTTTTTCCCCATTCTTCTAATTTTCTCCCATTATTAACGATTTATTTATATTATAAGTTTTCTACTATATATTATTTATGTAGTTTATTTAGTTCTAAAAGACACTCTAATTCACATCCTAATACATTTGCAATTTCTTTTCCAACTTGTAGAGATGGATTTTTTGTTCCACGCTCAATTTGACAAAGCATTGACTGAGAAATACCTGCTTGTTCTGCAACATAAGCTTGAGTTAATCTTCGTTTCTCACGAATCCACCGAATATTTTCTCCTACACCCATTTTTTTCCACCTTTCTATTGATTTTTACCTTTTATTATGATATAGTTATAAATGTTTCTTAACTTAGTTATATTAAATTTAACCACCTGAAAAATTTAATAATAACTAATTCTTATTAATCTAATCACCAATATTCATTACACATTCAAGGAGGTATCAAATTTGTCGTATTTAAATGAATTGGCAAAAACACAAGCAAAACTGTTGAAACACTTTAATTCTCCCGCCTTTAACGAATTGGCAGAAACACAACAAAAACTACTGAAGTACTTTAATTCTCCCGCCTTTGACGAATTGGCAAAAACACAAGAACTACTAAATAACTTTAATTCTCCTGCTTTTAACAAATTAGCAAAAACACAACAAAAACTATCAAATTACTTTAATTTTTCCGCCTTTGATGAATTCGTAAAAACATCATCATTATCTCAAAATTTTAATCTTGATTATTTGCAAAAACTTCAATTCGCCATCGATCCTACAATTTTCACAGCATCCACTGAATATATGGAAGCATTGTTGAAAGCATATAACCCTTTATCTCAAAATCAAGTTACAATAACAAATGATAT
The DNA here is from genome assembly GCA_947086895.1 of uncultured Lachnospiraceae bacterium. GTDB lineage: Bacteria > Bacillota > Clostridia > Lachnospirales > Lachnospiraceae > RGIG4057. Next base: position 11,880 of record CAMUAR010000063.1, read on the forward strand.
GCTATCAATCGTCAAATCTCTAAACGATATTTTACATTCTATAAATTTCAATTCTTTTCTCTCCTCTCAGCCAAAAGAAAATGAAAATCTTATGGATTATATCACTTCAGATTCTCCTATAATTAAAACCTTTGACATCTCTGATAGCTTTGTAATCCCCATTGGTCGCAATCGAATACGAATGAAAACCAGTGATTTTATCGCTCTTATTACTCTTATTTTTACTATATTTGCATACTTTTTCCCACGTCCTACCAATGAACCTTCACCGAAGCTACTAACCCAAGATGCAACGTCATCTATAGAATCCCAAAATACATTTAAAGAAACCATTATTTCACTTTTTCGGGAACAAAACCAATTCCTTCTTGATATTTTTGAGTCTGTAGATTCTTCTAATTCTTCTCAAACTGATCTTCTTGAGGAGATAAAAACATCCCTTCAGGAACAAAACCAAATATATCAAGAATTTTCTGAATCGATTCAAACATCTCCTGATTCAAACGAAACATCTTTTGATTATTCTCTGAAATCTGTTGAGCCATCTCCGTTATCTCATGATATTGTTCAAGAAACTGACGATCCGAATCAATTGAAGATTGATAATACCCCCAAATCTCTAAATACAGATTCTGAAAACGAATAGCATACATTGTAGAAATGATTAGTAATATTAAAAAAAATATACGCTGCGTTTTTATCTGTTGTTTTAATGAAATATCATCTTCCTGAACCTTTAGCTTTCTTGTCAATTTCTTTAGTACTATGCCTGCCTTTTGGCGGGCATTCTTTAAATTCTTCCACATTGACATTCTCCTTTTTCTATTGCATAATCCTGTTTTTTTCTTTTCTTATTCCTGTAAAGTATTGCATTTTTATCGAAGGGATTTCTGGGTCATAGTCAACTATGACTCGCTGCCTTTTATCTAATTCAAACGGTTTTGTAACCTGTTGCATGGCAACCAGAAGTTTCTCTACATCTTCCTGCCTTATGGATATTGTCTTTTGCCATTTAAGATCATTACTTTCCATGATTTTCACTACTCCTTTTTATACTGTTACCAATCTCAAAATATGGTTCATACCTATTTATGTGGGGGTATACCTTCGTTGTATCCAAAGGCAAGATGAGCTGAAACTTCAAAGGCTACTCTCCTTTATCTGTCCCATCATCTTACTTCAAAATACTTACACCCCTTTTCATCTGGTTTTCGGTTCTTGTTCCTGCCATGAGTGCAATGTCCTGAATAGGTTTTTACATACAACGTGCCGCTTCGTATATAATGCTGTAAGTAATAACTGCAATGCTCACAGTCCATCGGTCTTGGTAGATCTTCCCCCAACGCTCTCTGCAATCTTGTATTTTCTTCTTGAATACGTATGTAATTCTGTTCCAGCTTTAAAACGTTTTCTGCTATCATTGGCGTTTCCTCCGTTTTTATACCCAAAACGGGTGTTTAATTTTTTCTTCATTATACGTACAATTCGAGTATATGTCAAGTGATTTTTAAGGAGGTAACGCTATGTTTTGTGATCGACTTCGTGCCACTAGGATATACAGAGGCTATACATTACAAAAAACTGCGGATGCACTCGATATTCCTTTGAGAACCTATCAAAATTATGAAGCTGGCGAACGTGAACCACATTTAGAATTATTAACTCTTATTGCTGATCTTTTTGATGTTCCGATTGACTTTCTTGTGGAACGGGATGATTATCTGAAATCTCTCGGAGTATCCGTTGATGTATCCCTAACATGTCCTCCAAGGCGTCCCAAACCTCAAAGGAACCATTGAGTTTGTTATACTCTATTTTTTGATAATGTCCTAATTTTAATCCCAATTTATCCGCCATCTGCTGTTGCGTCATGCCCGCTTTCTGGCGGGCTTCTTTTAAATTTTTTCTCATTTTTCCTCTTCTCTCATTTAAAAACTTTACTGTTTGTACATACTATGTATTGAAATATTCGTTAATTTATGTTATATTAGCTGTACGAAAGAAGCTGATGTCATGGCTACAACAAGTATTACAATCCGAATGGATGAAAACCTAAAAAAACAAGCAGAAACTCTTTTTGACGACATGGGCTTAAATATGACCACAGCGTTTACCATCTTTGTAAAAGCAGTTGTTCGTCAAAATAAAATTCCTTTTGAAATTGCTGCTGATCCATTTTACAGTGAGGAGAACCAACGACATTTACAAAAAGCAATCTCTGACCTTGAAGCTGGCAAAGGACAAATTCATGAACTAATTGAGGTTGACAATGAATAAACTCTGGCAGGATGAAGCATGGGAAGATTACCTTTATTGGCAGTCCCAAGATCACAAAACCTTAAAACGCATCAACCAGCTGCTGCAAGATATCTCCCGTAATGGATATCATGGCATTGGAAAGCCAGAACCCTTAAAAGGAAATTATTCTGGTTGGTAGAGCCGTCACATTGATAACGCCAATCGCTTAATTTACCGAATTAACAATGGACAAACTAAAGTATATCGCAGAATATAATGGTCGTTCTGCTAATAAGGAAATAGAACAGCTAATTTTGAAACATATTGAAGCTTGGGAAAAAACACATGAACCTATTATTTTGAATGATGGCTTTGTTCCTCGCTCAAGATCATAAGTATCAATGCATTAAAACTTATACCTTTTTGATCTGCCTCCCTCTGCAGCTTCTCCTTCAGTTCTGTTGGGAGGCGGATCGTTGTCTGCTCGCGATCATTTCTCTTTTCTACTTTCACATTCCTTCTACCTCCCTAGAAGCTTGCTCTGCCCTTCGCTTTACTGGTTTCTGGTTTTGTCCTGTTCGGAGTGCCATCCCTTCTCCCAGTCCAATCAAATAGCTTTTATCAGTTTCTGATAGTTGCGGAATGATCAACGCAAAATTTTTCAGTATCTTTTTTTCCTTTTCGGTCATGCAATCACTTCCCTTCTGTGATTTTTTCATTACACTCTTTGCAGCGAATTTATTCAATTGTCAAGGTGTATTAAATTGCTATTTTACTGACTAGTATAAGTCATTATATTAGCAATGTCAAGATTTTTGCAAAGAAATTTGACTTTTGCTAAATCCATGACTTTTTAACCTTGACGCTGAAAAATTTTAACTGTATAATAAAGGAAAACAAGAAAGGTGATAATTATATAAATGAACAACCGAATCAAACAAATCCGAAAAACGCTTAAACTGACTCAGCAAAAATTTTCTAGTAGAATAGGCGTACAAAGAAACACTATTGCTATGTATGAAATGGGTAAGACCGTACCAAGCGAAGCAATCATACTCTCCATCTGCCGCGAATTCAATGTAAATGAAAACTGGCTTCGAACAGGCGAAGGAGAAATGTTCCGCTCAACAAGTCGCCACGATGTAATTGCTAAATTCATGGAACAGCTCTTATTAGAAGAAAGCGATTCGTTTAAAAACAGGCTGATCTCTGTTCTTGCGGATTTGGATGTTACCGAATGGGAAATCCTAGAACGGAGAATGCAGCAACTTTTTGGAAAAACTGTAGAAGAAAAATTTACAAAAACTGCTCAAAAAGAATTTTCTACGGAAGTTTCTGCATCAATTGAACCTATAACTCCGGTTAATTTCTCTCGTTTAACAATTGATGAAAAAGTTGCTCTTTACCGTCAGGAGCTAGAGCGTGAAGAAAAAGTAGAGGAAAAATTCGAAGTTTCCTAGTATGGAAAATTAACCATCAGTTACTATAATCAGTTATTTCTCCTATACTTTGTTGCTAGATGATAGTCCTTAGATCATTATTAAACTTCTTTTTCCTATAATATTATGGGTTTGCTACAATTTACTCTGAAATATATAGAAAAAGAGCTACAAGAAAGGAAGAAAATATGAAAAGACTGTTAAAAGCAAGCATAGTTTTGATGTTGTGCATATTCTTAACTGGATGTTCTGAAGAAAAATTAGCATTCGAATCCATCACTACAGTTCCCTCTCCTAAAATTACTAAACAAGCTGATAATGTAGAAGAAGATTTGTTCCCTGAATATTTTACCAGTTTAGTGGATTCCTACGATAATTCTGCTGAAAAATATGATCTTAATTATAAATATCCAATAAAAAGAATCTCTCATAAAGAAAAAAATAGCGATATTTATAATTATTCATATAACTTTAGAATTCAAAACCGATCCAACTCATCCAGCGAAACTATAGAAATCAAAGAAAAAGCGGATGGTACATTGATAAAAAGTTTTCAGGCTACATTCGCAAACGATTACGATACTGATACATACCATCAGAGATTTCCTATTAGCTACAATTATTATGGCTAACCCTAACATTAGCTTTGAACAAGCTTCCTCTGATGTACAAAACCTAATAAACAGCTATGATGGAAAGGGTTATAGTGATATATACAAAACTAATTCATATAAGATTTTACTCAATAATCAGGCACATTCAATACCATGTACAGCTTTATATGTAATGCATAATGAAGAAGTTAATGCTCCTGTTGACATAAGTTCATATAGTGCAGGAAATTTTGAAACAATTTCTTCTCCACTGAATGCCGGAAAATCCATATATATAAATGTATCTATACAAGGTGAATTAAAAACTGATTCTGTTGGACATAACACTCTTGATATATTAGACGAATTAGGTAATACTTTTACGGTTCATCTTTCTTATCCTGATTTTTGTATAGAGATTGATGCAACCAAAAAATATACATTTTATGGCGTCATAACAAAAACATCTGGATTACGCCTTGAATATTTTGAAGAAGTTAATGAATAGTATTTGCTTATGAATTAGTTTGTGAATTATTATTAAATATCCAAAAATATATTTTAAATGGAGTGAAGAAGATTTAAGCATAATTAAATATGGAATGAAGCAGGGAGGAACCCATAACAAAATTTTTAATGAAACCAAAAGTTGATTTTACCTTTAAGGAAATAACGAAACTATATGTGATGCAAATTGATTCACTGTTACTACTATACAATCATCTTTCGCTTTTTTAAACTTACTTTATTACAAACTTTTGCTAGAAAACTATAATTTGGGAAGGAATAACATACCTTATGAAACAAAAATTACTATTGCTATTATTAACTATAATGATTGCCTTTTCCAGTTGTACTAATTCAGACACGCAGTCCGATCCACAAACTCCAACTCCATCAAAAGCGGCTGCACTTGCTCGGCGTGAAACCCCATCCAATACTCCATCTCCAACACTTTCTCCTGAACCAACTGCAATCACGCCTCTTACAGAAAAAGATATTTTATCCATTAAGTACACTACTACAACTTTAAATGTACGAAAAGGTACTGGTACTGATTATGATATACTTACAACATTGTCGCCAGAAAGCGAAGTTAAAATCTTATCAGAAGAAGGCAATTGGTCTAAAATAGAATTTGAAAAAAGTGATGAAGGATATGCCTATGTATCAACAAAATACTTAACTGACAATATTTCAACTCCTGCTTCTGACACCGCAGACCTTTCTGCTACGCCATCGGATAAGCCAACACAAAATAATGATAAAAATTCAAGTTCTACCAAAACAGATTCTAAAAATAATAATTCCTCTGAAGTTAATGAGAAACCGCAAACTTCTGTTTCTTATGTACTAAATACTAATACAAAAAAGATACATAGACCATCTTGTTCTTCTGCCAAACAGATTGCATCAAAAAATTATTCCACTTCGAATCTCTCTATTTCTGAACTCGAAGCAAAAGGATACAGCAGATGTAAACGATGTTTGAAATAACTATAATATGTAATGAAACCCAAAATTGATTTTGCTTTTAAAGAAATTATGATGAACGAAAATGCCCGCATCGGTTTCCTGTCCACTGTATTAAAACTGAATCCTGCTGAGATCAGAGAAACAAAAATCCTCAACACTTATCTTCGCAAAGAGCATGAAAGCGATAAACAGGGAATTCTTGACGTGCGGGTTTCTCTCAATAACAATATGGAAATCGATATTGAGATCCAGTTATCCGAATTAAGAGTGTGGGCGGATCGTTCGCTGTTTTATCTTTCTAAAATGTATTCGGAACAAATCAAGCCAGGGCAGACTTATGATGTTTTTAAAAAATGCGTGGGAATCAACATCTTAAATTTCGATCTTTTTCCAAAAGAAACCGAATTTTATTCCTGTTTTCATATTCAGGAAGACACGCGCCATTTTTTGTTTACGGACAAAATGGAATTTCATGTAATCGAGCTGCCAAAGCTTCCACAGAAATTAAAAGACGACAGCAGCGATATCTTATTGTGGGCGAAGTTTATCAACGCTGAGCGAAAGGAGGAATTTGATATGCTTGCTACCAAAAATACTTATATCAAAAGTGCTTATGAAACTCTGCAAGTGATCAGCCAGGACGACGAAAAACGCATGGAATACGAAGCGCGGGAAAAAGCACTCCGCGACTATAATCAAGGAAGGTTGGAAGCAGAACAGCGCGGATGGAGCGCTGGTGAAAAAGCTGGCATAGAAAAAGGCAAGGCGAATATTGCCAAAAATATGCTTGCAAAAAACTTTGATTTAAGTTTAATTGCAGAAATTTCTGGGCTATCTATTGCGCAAATCGAAGAACTTTCTAAAAAGGAATAAAATATGAATGATATCAAAGAAAAAGTTATTGCTGCCTCTTGCCTTATGGATGAAAATGAAACAGCTAAACTTTGGGAACTAATCTTATGTAATTTCCCAAATTATTCTTGGGAATACCTTGAAGAAATTATTTTCCATAGTTATGATGCCAGTGCGATATATGTATTACAAGTACTACAAGCTGCCTGTCTTGACGATAGAAGATGTTGGGAATATTTATCAAGGGAAAAAACAATCAGAGACTATAATCAAGTAATGTTGGAAGCGGAACAGCGTGGATGGAGCGCTGGGGAAAAAACTGGCATAGAAAAAGGTATTCAAGCGTTAATTTTAGACAATTTGGAAGAACAAGTCACACAAGAAAAAATCCTCGGAAAATTACAAAAATATTTTAATCTAAGTGAAAGAGAAGCGAAACATTACTATAAACAATATTCAAAATCGAAATAGGAACGCCATAATGCCTCTTATCTACTAGATTAAATTCCTTACAGGAATTAAAAGATGACAGCAACAATATCCTATTGTGCAGGAAGTTTATCAGCACTAAATAAAAAACAAAATTAAAAACTTGTCATTGATTAACAAAAATTCTACGTGATATAAAGTAAAATTTTATAATCTTTAGTTAAATTTATAACTGAATACTTTACAATTTAACCTTTATCGTTTATGATAATAACATAAAAAAAGTAAATAAATCAACAAAAGATAAAAACAGAAACTATATTTTCTGAAAACAAGTTACCACGTAATACTTGTACGATAGATACACAATTCAATTTAAACAAGTATATAATTTTATCTGGCTGTATATAATATTAAGAGAAAGGGTGATATATATGGCAACAAAAAGTCTTTTAAAAAATGTAGATATAAAGGACAAGAAATTAGGCAAGTCATTAGTTATCGCTTTAGAACATGCTTCAAATAAACGTACCGCAGAAGTTCAACTCAGCAGAACATACGAAGATGTCCGTGGTGAAAAACTAAGGAGGATCTTTGACAAATGAGTATGAGCGGCTATCTTGGTATAAATTTAAGTGATATTCTGTTAGATAGTGAATTGGGAGAGGAGGCTGCAAAAAAACTCCTCTCCTCTTTTTCTTGCCCCTTAAACCCTGATGTTGAATACTTTTTACATAATACAGCAATTGAATTTACAAAACAGGGAATTTCTAGTACCTATTTAATAATGGCGTCATATAAAAACCAATATGTTTTAACCGGATATTTTACTTTGGCAAATAAAATTTTTTGTATTGATAAGAACGGACTTCCAAACCGTACATGGCGAAGTCGTATGAACCGGTTTGGACAATTTGATACTACAATACAACGTTATACAATTTCTGCTCCATTGATTGGACAACTTGGTAAAAATTTTACCAATTCTTATAATGAATTAATTCAAGGAGATGAACTTCTAAAACTAGCGTTGAACAAAGTTCGCGAAATGCAGCATATTGTTGGTGGCAAAATCGTTTATCTTGAGTGTGAACAAAAGGAAGCTTTAATATCTTTCTATGAAAGAAATGGTTTCGTAAATTTTGGATTGCGTAAATTAGACGGTGATGAAACTTCCCGTTTATCAGGAGAATCACTCGTTCAAATGCTGCGATATATGTAGTTGTTTACTATAAAATAAGACTTTTAAGGAGGTTCTATACAAACCGCTGCTCTCTACATCCATGTCAGCACGGAAGATCAAACAGAATATTCTCCTGATGCTCAGCGCCGCGCTCTTCTTGCACTGGTTTCCCGCGAAAAAGAACAACAGCCTTTGTCTGGGAAGATTACCTCTACTGGCAAACACAGGATAAAAAACATTAAAACGCATCAACCAATTACTGCAAGATATCAACCGAAACGGCTACCCTGGTATTGGAAAACCAGAACCATTAAAGGGTAACTTGCAGAGTTATTGGAGCCGTCGAATTGATAATGTTAATCGCTTGATTTATCGGATCTCAGATAATCGAATTGATATTCTACAATGCCGTTCTCACTATCATGATAAATAAATTATTGTTACTCTATGCCCGCTTTCTAGTGGGCTTCTTTTAGATTTTTATGCATATTACTTTCTTCACCGATGAAATCGGACAATTCCATTTGATTATACTTTGGTACTTTTACAAAATCTTCTGGAAGCTGGATACCATATTGCAAACAAATCAATTTTGCCATTTCTGCCGACTTATATGGTTCACTTCCTTGATGGTCCATCCTTTTTGCCAAAACATTGATAAGGTTCGCAACCTTTCCTGGATTGTCTGTTAATGGAATCTGCTGGATCTGATTCTCCATCTCGTGGAAACGGTTAATGTACTGGGCAGTGAACTCCGTCCCCTTCTGCCCTGTCAACTTATGGGCGATGAACTCGCAGCCTTTCTTCGTTACCATAAAACAAGGGCGGCTCTCCCCTTTTCCGTCGATATATGTATTTTCTTTGAAAAATTCAACCAGCGCAAGATTGCTCTCGTTAAACTGCTCACTATATCTTCGAATATCTCGAAGCAGTTCTTTGTGTTCTTTCCCTACCATCTGTGCTACTTCCACTGAAGTGATTGTTGTTTTTACTAAATTGTTCATAAAATTAGCTCCTCCTTTTAATTAACAATCTTAAGCTTGTTTTATATTATCACAATCTACTGCTTGTGTCAAGGTTTATAAAAACAAGATTTTGCTTTTATTTTTTTTTAATTTATGATACACTAAACAAAAAGCAATTTGGTAATATGTCAAGAGGAAAATGAAAAGGATTTTCTTGGAAAAGG
>CAMUAR010000064.1 GCA_947086895.1 uncultured Lachnospiraceae bacterium
CATAATTACTGGATCTGTAGCCGCTTTTTACTTTCACAAGTGTCAAACTCGGGATATTATCATAGAAAAAGATAAATTTCAATGAGATTTATTTTGCTGATCGTTATCCTTCTCTCGTTCTTTGCTATTATATTAACAAAAATAACTATAGTTGTGTTTTTTGAAAAAAGTTTTGTTACACAATAAATTTTTTGAAATATATTTAACTATAAGCAAATAAAAAGAGTGTGATTATTGTGAAATTTTGTAAAATAATGTTTGTTTATTTATTGGTTGTAAATTGAACTTAAATAGTATATACTGATTTTCATAAGGCATTTCATTTCTTCACATTTCTTTGATTGGATATGATTTTTTCTGTTTTCTGGCAGATAATTATATTGTTGGCAGCAAGACTTCTTTTTGGGTGGGGTAGAATAAATCAGACAGACAACGAGGTAGAACAATGGAGCAAAAGATATATTTTATGCCGCTTGGCGGAGGCCAAAGAGTTGGGGCGAGCTGTTATTATTTAAGGCTTGGGGAGAGTAATCTTATTTTAGATGCCGGAATTGGGATCGAGAATGGAGTAATATTTGAGCCAGATACCTATAGTTTGATAACTTCACCATTTTTGCAGAGTATGGGGCAGATTGACCATATTTACATATCACACGCACATTCCGACCATATCGGATATCTGTTTCGACTGATGAAAGAAGCAACCAGAGCAAGCGTATATATGACAGAAATCACAGCTATTTTGTCGGAATATCAGCTTTATGATAAGAATTATCTTAAGCGCGGCGGAAAGGATGAGGAGAAACGGCTGGCTGCGCAGTATATGTTGGACAAGATCGCAAAAGTAAGTTATATGAAAACGATTGATTTTGGCAAATATAAGGCGATGTTTCTGCCAGCAGGACATATACCGGGCGCTATGATGATTTTATTTGAATTTGAAAAAAGAAAAATATTATATACCGGAGATTTTTCTTTGGACAGAACAGCGCTGACAGGAGGCTGTATTGTGCCGGATCAGTTCGGGATCGATACCGTGATTATGTGCGGGCTGCATGCAAAACATCCAAGTTATATCAAAAGAGCGGACGGGTTGTTTAAAACGGTAAAATATATTTTAAAAACAGTGTGGCAGAAAAGAATTTCTGTAAAATGCCATGTTCAGCAATTAAGTAAGGGCGTTGAGTTCTTAAAAACATTAAATGAATACAATACGCGCAATACTCCAGTATATTTGGATAAATCGGTGATGGATATTGTCGAAAAGATGGAACAGCTTTCCATCCCTGTTTTAAATGTAAGCAACCGGCCAATTGGAAGCGATATTCCGATGGAACCGCATATTTATGTGACAGCCGGTTCACCGTACCGCGCAAATGGATTTTACTATGATGTCAACGTCGATTTTTCACTGCACGGGGATTTTTCAGATATGAAGGAATTCATAAAAAGAATCAATCCAGAAAAGGTTATTTTAGTGCATTGCGCAAAAGAATATTCTCCGTTCGACGATACGATTGAGCAGGCATTAATGCTGGATGGAGATTGCAGAACACAGGTTATATTTGCGGAGGAAAAGGAAGCTTATGTAATTTAAAGGAAGCTGGCTTTCGCACAATATTTCTCAGCACAATCTTGTATATACCGTTGTCAATATTCGTTTGTAAAATAAGATTACAAAAAGGATTTGTGTCAAAGCGTCACAAATTCGATCGATCGCAATATTCTCAGCACAAAACGCTTTGGAATGGAGGAAAAAATGGTAAATGTGAAGGATCAAAAGGTGAATACTGTCATTCAGGGGCTTCATGAAGCGCTGCTGCAAAAAATCAAGAAGGACAGCCAAGTCAGAGAAGACATTGTTATGGAAAACCGGCTGTTCGCAATTATCTGTCATGATTTTGACATGGGTCCAACCAAGTGCGCCATCGCGATGAACAACAAGTATGGGTATGATCTTACAAGCGACGAGGTTATTCAGATTTTCCGCAATAGAAAAGTCGCTAATCCGCAGGAACGACGGGAATTATGGCAGTGGGCGAGGGAGGTTGCCGCTCTTTTTATCGGGGCGATGAAGGGCAAAAAGGAGAGCTATGAAAAGTTCGAGAAAAAGAGGAAGGAATCTGTTCGCCAAAACAGCAAACGTCATGATTCGCAGGAGCGTATTGTAGCGATTATGATTTATGAGATCTATCCAGAAATTGATATTTTTAAGGATAAAAGCAATCTTCATCTGTTGGGAAACACATTTGCCAGATATTTTTTCCTTGATATGGCGGATGTTGTCGGGGAAGTATACAGCTTTGCGCAGGTTAGGCAAGAGAAGAAAAAAGGAGCGGACGGCAAACAGGAAAAACAGATTACTTACGAGCAGGCAATCCGAAGAATTGATCAGCTTGAAAATCTTTTGGAGCGCTCAAACACGATGCTTCAGGATTTGCAGGATGAGTTTACGGAACAGTTGGAAGCAAGCAAAGTAAGAGAACTTGCGGATTTTTTTGCGCGGCTGAATTCAGAGAAATACGGCTGTATTTTAGACGAGCTGCTTGTTGTCCGCAAGGGAATTGATGAGCTGAGAAAAAATAATTACGAGCTGCCGATTGAGATCAATGGACTGTTGATTATGGTGAAAAAGTTAATTCAGTTTGTCAGAGACAGTCATATTGAACCGATTATGAAAACAAATTCCATCCGGGAAGTTATCGCGGCTGATGTTGAATTTTGCAATTATGAAGGAACGCCGTTTATTGTACCAGAAGAGAAAAAGAAAGTAAAAGTCGTCTCGCCAGGATGGATTTACAAAGATAAAGAACTGCAAATTTCAAGGCCAAAAGTAAAAGAAGAAATGTAAGATACAATACCTAAGATTTTTATAAGATCAAAATTTCAGACAGATTTATCGTATAATGAAGTACAAAGCAGTATAGAAGGGGGATAGAAAGAAAGGGAAAAAATTTATTTTATGATTGATGCAGTACCGCTTGCAAATTTGCGGTACGCAGGAAAGGGGTGCGATAATGGATCAGACAAAAAACATAACACTTGCAGAACATAACGACCTTTGTGTTGGGATTGATCTCGGCACAACGAATTCTGTGCTGGCAACAATCAATGAAAAGCCGAACGGAGACGCTGTCAGTAAAGTTGTGGAAATTTCGCGCGCGGTAGATATGTATAATGCAATGTCCGGCGACGCGAAACTGACAACAATGAAAAAGCCAACGCTTCCTTCCTGTATTTATTACAGGCAGGAAAAAAATTATGAGCCGCTGGTTGGAGATTTTGCGAAAATGCAGTATCCGTTAAGACCGCATTTGGTGGCAAAGTCAATTAAAAGTCAGATGGGAAGCCCTGAGGCGCGCGGTTTGTCGCCGGATATTCCAGACAAAAGCCCGGCACAGATCGCTTCAAGAATTTTGCGGCATTTGCTGAAGGAGGCGTCGAGAGTATATCGTTGTGAAATTACAGATGCCGTGATTACAGTGCCTGCCAATTTTGATTCTGCTATGTGCAAAGCAACCAGAGACGCTGCTGAGCTGGCTGGAATTAAAGTGAGGAACGCAGATGGAAGCGAGAGACCAGTGCTTTTATCGGAGCCAAACGCCGTAATTTACGATCTGATAAACCAGATACGCAATGGTGAAATCTCCAGCAGAATTCTTGACTTAAGCGAAAAAAGGAGGGTACTTGTCTTTGACCTTGGCGGCGGTACCCTCGATATTACAATGCATGAAATAAAAAGAAGGGAAGGAATGGACGATGTATTGAAGGTGGACGAAATTGCGGCAAACCGATATACATTACTGGGCGGAGATGATTTTGATGAAGAAATAGCAAAAGCAATGTACGAGCGATATTTAAAACAGTTTGCGAGCCATCCAGATGTAGTTTTAAAATTGCGCCAGGAAGAGAGAGTGATTATGCCGCAGCTGAGAGTTTACGCAGAACACTTGAAACTGGACTTAAACGAACGCTGCGGAGAGGATTACAGCTCTGGATGGGATGATGACGATGAGGAAATCGAAATTACCACCGGAGGCAATATGGGGGGAATTGGGTATTCTTATGACGATACCTTCACAAAGGAGGAAGTTGAGAAAATACTTTCTACCTTTATGGCGGCAGATTTCGTTTTTGATGATTACAAGAGAATCGAACATATTACAGATACAAGGAATATTATTTACCCGATTTTGGATGTTTTGCAAAAAGCGTCAGAAAAGTTGGGAATCGAAAATGTTGTTGTAGACGCTGTTGTAGTAAACGGCGGAATGTCAAAATTTTATATGGTGACAGACCGCTTAAAAGAATTTTTTGGTTTCGAACCGATTGTGGCATTGGATCCAGACCAAGCTGTTGCGAGAGGAGCGGCAGTCTATCATTATTATCTGCATAAATATGAACAGCTTCAGGATGATATGCGCATGGTAGGAGCGGGGGCTGAACTTTCCAACTTGTATGAATCACAAAGGCGGGGGGATGGTTCCGAGAGTTTAAATGGCAATTTGTCAAAAAGAGTAATTCCGCCTATGGCGATTCAATGGGGAAACAGTATTTTAAATGACAGCTTATATCTTGGAGTAAAAAACGGAGCCGTACATAAAATTATTCCAACCGGAACGGAACTGCCGTTTACTTCAAAAGTTATGACAGGTTTTAAAATAGAGCCAAGACAAACGATGGTTGCAGTGCCGATAAAAAGCAAAAATTTAGATGGTTCTTATCGCATTATTGCAAATGGAAATATTTCTTTTAAGCATCCATATCCAGACGGTGCTTATGTTGCGTTTATGATTCATATGAGCAGCAGCAAGGTGATCACGATGAAGGCGTGGACAAGCAAAGATCCTGGCGGAAGAGAGAAAATGGAAGAAGGATATGTCGAAATTGCGATTGACGATGGGAAACGCTCCAAAGTAAGAGCAAAATTTATTGCGCCGAGCGGGACAAAACTTCAGCCGAAGGCGGAGATCAACAATATGCTTCAGCTGTGCCAGAATTATGAAAAATGCAGGAATAAATTGGAGAAGAGCAATCTTGCAAAAAGAATTTCAACATGCGTGAGCAATATTTGCAGCGCGGAAAATAAAAAGGACTTTGCGGAACCCATTTTGGAAGCACTCTCTGGTTCGACAAGTGAAGAACCAAGGCAAAGATTGTTTGTGATGGCACGAAAGATGGGCGACAGCTGGGAGGATTCAGAAAAAAGAAAATTAGCCATGGCGTGTATGAGTCAGATCAGCGCAGATCTTCATGGATTATCTATGGGAGGTCCGAAAGTTTCTACAAATATTCAGGCAATTTATACACTTAGTATATGCGCAAATTTTGAACAGTTAAGCAAACTTTCTGCTCTGCATGAAACGCCAAGATACTTGCAGGCATGTCTGTATACTCATGCAAAAACTCGAACAGACTTAGAATGGCTGCAGGAAGAGTTTGAGAAGGATGCAAAGCAAGTTTTGATGAATCTGGGAAGTAATATCCAGTTTAGTTCCTATGCGATTGGAGTTGCGCTGCGCAGAGATGGGCAGAGTATCTTATCTCCAGCAGCACAGTCGAGAATCGTTGTCAGACTGTGCGAAGTGATTCGTACAGGAAGACTTGGCACAGAGGCTCTTACATGCTGTATGCTGGCTCTTGGCTGGATCTGCGACCAGAGACAGCAGGAGACAGAACTTAGCAGAGAGGTAATTTTGGAAGCGCTGAATACAATTCAGACAATCGATATTTATTATACGATAATAACGATGATAAAGTGTTCGAAGCCGCGGGATGTTGTGGTTAAGATGATCAACGGCGTTCTGCTGGACGCGGACGAAGAACAATTTTTATTGACAAAGCTTGAAATGTAGAGATTTGATTGTGTTTTTTTAAAGTTGCTTAAAACATAAATGAAAAAATCTGCATTACAAAAATAAGGATCAATATAACGTTATGGGAGAGTATATTTTAATTGTAGAAGACAACAGGGATATCAATCGAATGCTTTGTGAACTGTTGGAAGGAAGCGGTTTTCGTGTAGCCGCGGCATTTTCAGGAACAGAAGCTCTGTTTTATATTGAGAAGGAAATTCCCGATGCAGTTCTTCTTGATTTAATGATTCCAGGTATTTCAGGAGAAGAATTGCTGGATCGCCTGAAAAAGTCGTGACCGGAAATTTCTGTAATTATTATTTCTGCGAAAGATGCTGTATATACAAGAGTTGAGCTGCTGCGGGCAGGAGCGGACGATTATATGGTCAAGCCGTTTGACACGGAAGAACTGCTTGTGCGGCTGGAGGTAGTGCTGCGCAGAAACGGACGCGCCGCAAAAAAAGAACAGGAGTTTATCACTTATAAAGATATTTGTATGGAACCAGATTGTTTTAAAGTTACAGTAGCTGGAAAAGAGATTGTACTGACAAAAAGAGAATATTTGATTTTGGAACTTTTTATGCGGAATCCAGGGAAGATTTTTACAAAAAATAATATTTATGAATCTGTGTGGAACGAAGAATATCTGGGCGAGGATAACGCAGTAAATGTGCATATCAGCAATATTCGTCAAAAACTGGCAAAAATAAATAGTTCAGAAAATTATATTCAGACAGTCTGGGGAATCGGATTTAAACTTATATAAAAAACTTTAAGATTTCTTTATCTTTTCCCTAAAGTTTCAAAAGAATGGCATGATAGACTTAGAGTATCAAATGCAGAGGGGATGGATAGAAAAATGAACCCAGAAAAATCAAATTACGTACTTAGGACAAACGATCTGACAAAATCCTACGGCGGTATTAAAGTTGTGAATGAAGTGTGCATGAACGTCCGCCAAGGTGATATTTATGGATTTATCGGAAAAAACGGCGCGGGCAAAACTACTTTTATGCGGATGGTTTCGGGGCTTGCGACGCCGACAGCAGGAAGTATGACGCTGTTTGGCAAAACAGAACTGGAACTTGAGCGCAAGCGTATTGGAAGTTTGATTGAAAGCCCAGGGGTCTATCCCAATATGACAGCCAAGGAAAATTTGGAGGTGGTCAGACGGGTTTTTGGAATTACAAAGAAACATGCCGTAGAAGAAATATTATTGCTGGTTGGACTTTTCAATACCAGCAATAAAAAGGTAAAACAATTTTCTATGGGTATGAAACAACGGCTGGGACTTGCGGTATCTCTTATGAGAAATCCTGATTTCCTGATTCTTGACGAGCCGATCAACGGGCTTGACCCTTCTGGAATTAAAGAAATTCGAGAGTTACTACAAAAGCTTAATGAAGAACGAAAAATCAGCATTTTGATCTCCAGTCATATTTTAGGAGAATTGTCCAAAGTGGCAACCAGATATGGTATTATCCGAAACGGTGTTCTTATTGAAGAATTTGACGCGGCAGAACTAAACGAAAAATGCCGCAGATGTCAGAAAATTGTCGTAGATAACACGGCACACGCTGCCAGAGTTTTGGAGGATACCCTTTTTATTAAAAATTTTGATGTCTTGGAGAACCATGTAATCCGTATTTTTGAGAGAATGGACGAGGTGGAGGCGATTCACCGCGCGCTTGTCTTAGATGGTGTAGGTTTGAGGGAAAGCTATGCCGCAGGGCAGGATCTTGAAGGTTATTTTATGGATTTAACCGGGGATGAAAAGTAGAATTCAAAGTTTTTGTAAATTAGAATGCTGTTTGCACGGCGGAATGAGAGGAAAAAATGCTTAATTTATTGGACGCAGAATTTTATAAATGGAAAAAGAGCAAAAGCTTTAAAGTTTGTTCGCTGCTTATTGTTGCAATTGTAATTTTTACATACATTATGATATATGTTGCCTCAAATATACAGGACGGAAAAATTCCAAACGGAACCGGCGGAATAATTGTCAGCTCTGATATAGAAGATGAGAATATAATCGATGTTCTAAAGACGATCGGGATTTTAGGAATGATGAGCGAGATTCTAGGCAGTGGTCTAGCTGGGATTTTTATTACTGTATTTGTCTGTATCTGGTGTATCAGTGAGTATACCAACGGCGCTGTAAAAAATACTGCTGGGAAAGGTTATACAAGGACAAAAGTATTTTTGTCAAAATATCTCTCCACAGCGTGGTGTACGGTTTTTATGAATTTAATTTGTATTGCAGCGGCCTTTGCCGTGGGAATTATTGTAATTGGCACAAGCAGTATCGATCGCAAGTTTTTGCCGGATTTCTTATCTTACGTTGGAATGCAGCTGTTGTTTGGAATTGCGTTTGGCGGCGTTGTTGTGGTGATCTGTGAACTTGTCAGAAATATGGCTGGAGGAATTGCAATCTGCATGATTCTTGTAACTGTGTCTACAACTTTTGTAAACGGTGTGGATATGATACTTCAATCGATGAATATGAAATTTCAGTTGGGGGATTACTGGATTTTAAACGTAATTGCAAAGTGTCCAACTCAGTCGATGGATATAAATTTTGTAGGACATGGAATTTTTGTTGTGGTACTGTGGATCGCAGTTTCTTTTCTTCTTGGCATGGTACATTTTCAGAGAAAAGATATCTGATATTGTTTTTTGTTTCAGTTTGATCATCATTTATAAATATCACTTATACTGTACAGACAGCCATTTTTTTGTTTTAATGAAATTTTTCAGGTAAAACGGAGGGAAAGGTGCAGGAAATGCTTTTGGCAGCAGTCTTTTTTATGATAGCAGCAATCATTTTAGTATGGCGGCTGTATTTGTATCAAAAGCAGGCGAAGCATATGATAAAAGAACTTTCTATGCTGTGTGAAGAAGATACAAATTATCAATTAACTTCCTGCTGCCATATTGGGAAGACCAAAGAGGTAATCGAGCTTTTCAATAGGATTTTACAGAAAGAGCGCGATGAGAAAGCGAGGTTAAAAAGAGAAAATCGAACCTACCGGGAAAGTATTACAAGTATCTCCCATGATATTCGAACACCCCTTACCAGCGCGAAGGGATATTTGCAAATGCTTTCTGGCGGTGAGGTTTCTGAAAAAAAACAGCGCGACTATTTATTGACAATAAGCCAGCGGGTGGATGATGTTACAGGAATGTTAAATCAGCTGTTTGAATACGCCAGATTGGAGGCGGGCGAGTTTGAGTTTTCGCCAGAGCGGTTTTTAATTACCAATGTATTTGCGGATACGATTTTAATGTTCTATAATGATTTTTTGGAAAAGGGCTGTGAACCAAAACTTGAACTAATGGAAGCACCTTGCTATCTCTATGCGGACAAACATGCGGTAGTGCGTATAATGGAGAACTTAATTAAAAATGCGCTTGTCCATGGAACCGGCGATTATCGTTTCTCTTTGGAAAATATGGATGGGAGAGTGATTCTTACAGCATCAAACCGAACCGATAGCATTGAGGGAAAAGACATTGATCGAATTTTTGAGCGGTTTTATACAACCGATACATCCAGAACGCGGAAAACAACAGGTCTTGGTCTTGCCATTGTAAAGCAGTTTGCCGACCAGATGGGGGGAAGCGTCCACGCATCGCTTCAGGAAGATATTTTTACCGTGAAATTGGAACTTGGAAGTGCAGTATAATTTTTTAATGTGTGCGATCAAGCACGAAATATACAGTAGGGATGGAGCAGCCAATGCAATAGTGATCGAAGCAGGAAGCTCTGACTTCTATAAATCGGAGCAGTTCGCATGCAGGTAAAAAGAAAATTTGCAGAGTGCAGAAAGAATTGATATCAATAAAAAATACAGCCTTATATCTCCATGCGAAAGTGTGGATATAAGGCTGTATCAGTAATTAAAACTTTTTGCGAAAAATATAATCATGTTTTATTGAAGTTTTGAAAGCTTAACACGCACAATTCTTCGAATAGATTCATCAATTCGTTCTTCTGTTATTTCACCGTTTTTTACTGCGTTTAACAGTCCTTGGTACGCTGCTGGAAAATCCAGCGGCATCAGCAGAATATCTGCCCCCGCTTTCACTGCAAGCACGCAGGCTTGTGCGGATGAATAAGAATTTGTAACCGCTTCCATATCGAGCGCATCGGTGATAATAATTCCCTGATAGCCAAGTTCCTCCCGAAGCAGTTCCTGAATAATTTCTTGTGAAAGTACAGCAGGAACATTTTTCTCCGTTATTTGCGGCAGCGACAGATGTCCCACCATAAGAAAAGATACGCCGGATTCAATTGCGCCGATAAATGGGATAAGATCGCATTCTTTTAACTCTTGCAGTGTTTTATCGACAATAGCAGCGCCTTTATGGGAATCTCCCGCCGTGCTGCCATGCCCTGGAAAATGCTTTACAACACCGAGAATATTTTTTTCGTGGAGTCCTTCCAGTTCCGCAGTGACCATATCGCGCACAAGCGCGGCGTCCTGACCAAACGACCTGTATTTTACAACAGTATTTTTCTCATTTGACCACACATCGGCAATCGGTGCAAAATTAAGATTAAAGCCAAGTTCTGAAAGATAACCGCCAATATAGCGTCCTGCTTCGCGGGCTTGTTCTGGATCGCTGCTTGCTCCAATCTCACTCATATTGCCGATGTTTTTTATCTGAAACGCCTCGTTTCCAGCAATGCGGGCAACTGTGCCGCCCTCCTCGTCCACACCGAGAAAAATTGGAAGTCCAAGAAGTTCGCTGCTGTATTTTTGCATATTTTCAAGCATTGATTTTGTCTGGCTGCTGTTTACAAGGTTTGAAGACATATAAATCATTCCGCCGACAGGATATTTTATAAAAGCATCTTGTGTTACTTTGCCGGCTGCCGTTACCCGCTGGTAACCCGTGAGCGCTGTCGGCGTTATTATAAACATCTGGGCTATTTTTTGCTCTAAAGTTAATTTATCCATAATCTGATTTACCTGTTCGGACAAGGGATCTGTCTCGGAATCGTCTGTTTTGTCGTCGGATGGCGATGGCGTTGGGGGCTGTTGGGTTTCGCCGGAATTATCGGGGGAGGTTGGAACAGGTGAGGTTTCCTGTTCGAAAGAAGAGGAGGAATCATTGCCATCTTCTGTTTTATCGCCGGACGATTCAGGGAACGGTTGGTCGTCGCTGCCCTCCGTTTTGCTGTCAGGGGAAGAGGAAACAGACGGATCTTCCTGACCGGAAGAAGGCGGCTGAATGTTATCTTCTAAGTTTGTCCCAACAGAAGGACTTGGATCTTTGCCAACTGCGCCGTCAGCCGATACAGGAGAATCCAAACCATCCTTCCATGATTCCCGAAGGCGTTCTGGGAGACCAGTCGCTATGATAAATTCAATTGCAATAAAAACACACAGACAAATAACTACAACAAGTTGTGGAGTTGTTCCTTTTTTGCCAGACATTTCAAGTACCTCCATTCAAAAAATTTTTCACAAGTTATGATGTAAATTTAAAACAAGATATTAATGTTGCTATGTGGTATAATATCAACAGATATTATACCATAATATTTCCAGAATGTAAGGGATTTTATGTGATTTAAAGCAGTCTATTTTATTTTTATATACTTTTTTGTCGAAAGTAAAAGGAATATTGTGTTGTTTGTCAAGAAAAATAAATTTTGCGGTTATTTTGGAATATTTGCTTTTTCAACGGAAAAGGATAAAAATTTTCGCTGTAAATAATGAAAAAATCAAAAAGAAATCGGTAGAAATATAAATATAATTATAGTATAATATCTGTTGATATTATACCTGCGCCGATTTGCGTCCGACCAACGGAAGGACAGATACATCAGCAAATCGTGCGCATCTTTCAAACATGATAGGATAAATATTATAAAAGCAGATATTTAGGAGAACGAAATGAGTGAAATAGGAATGCAATTTGACAATCATGATGAGCGTATAAAGTATTATGAGCTGCTGCTTCGGCGGGATTTGGATGCGCTGCCCGTTTTTCCGTTGCCGGAAGGTTATAAATTTGTTTTTTATAAACAGGGGGATCGTGACGCTTGGATTGATATTGAAAAATCTGCAAAAGAATTTACAGATTATGCACAAGGATTAAAGGCGTGGGAAAAATACTATGCTGACCATGAAAAAGAACTCTGGAATCGAATGGTTTTTGTCGAAGATGAAAATGGAGAGAAAGTGGCGACAGCAACCGCATACTACGATATAACAAACCGCGACAAGTCGGGGGATGGATGGCTGCACTGGGTTGCAGTCCGCCGGGAATTTCAGGGAAGAGGATTATCAAAACCATTAATTCTTTATGTATTAAATATTATGCGTGAGCTTGGCTATACGCATGCAAAAATTCCAACGCAGACTACAACATGGCTTGCCTGCAAGATTTATCTTGATTTAGGATTTCGCCCGTTGCCTCAAAATGCGATTCACAGTAAGTGCGGTTGGGAAATTGTGAAAGCGCTTACTAACCATATTGCACTTGACTCTTTTGCTGCTGCTGGGATTGATGATATTATATCGCGTCCGACGAAGCAGAATAAATAGATTAGCGAAGCAAGACTTCATCGGTGAATTGTGTGCATCAAACAGTGAATTCCCACGTTTATTGAAGGAGTGTCAAAATAGACAAAAGATGCACATGATTTGCTAAGGAGTTTGTCTTCTGTTCGGTCGGACGCGAATCGACGCAGGTATAATATCTGACGATATGATACCATTTTTTCGAAAATTTCCTGTAGTTTATAAAATTATAGATTTCGCTGATAAAGATACATATTCCTGAGTTTTCCTTTTCGCTCGATCACATGGAGAAAATATAAAATGTTCAACGTGACTGCAGCAAGCGGCTGAGAGATGTGTGCGGCTTTTTTCAAATCTTTTGTTGTAAATAAGTTCGGCAAATCTGCTGGAAGAAGATCTGCATAATCACCTGGTTTATCCAGATGAATCTCACGAAAAAATGCAAGCGGAAGAGAATCGTGTTTTGACGCTCCTTTGTGCCGGTTGGCATTCCATCCGTCTAAAAAACGATATTCTTCCACATCGAGCATTGCAATCCGAATGTGGATATGCTTATGTAAAAGATACGGTTTTATTCGATACAATTCTTTAAAGATGTTGTAAGGGCTTCCTGTTTTTGGAGATTTCCGCGGCGCAGTGATTTCCCCGGATTCTTTATCGATATATCGAAGGTATTTTGTATGTGCAATCGGATAGATAATATTTACATTGCATAAAGGCAGAAAGGCGTCAAGTTTTCGGCGCAGTGTATTGAAGTTTCGTGTTTGTATCTCATAGATTTCTTGACCTGTGTAGGCGTCTGCAATAAAACCTGCAAATTTTTGCTCGTGGAAAGACGAATCAGGTACATAATAATATTTTAATACGGCATGTATTGTTTTTTCGCTGAGCGTGCCAATACCATTTTGTTTTTTTTCTTCATCAATAATACAGCTGCGAGCTAATTCAAAACGTTTCGAATCCATAAAAAATCCTTTCGTTTTCATAAATAAAATACTCTGACAAACAAGTATAAGTTTGAAAGCTTCGTATGTCAATATTTGTTTTGATAAAATCAGGATAACAGAGTTTGTTAAGTTGTGAGATTTGCTTTGATAAAATCAGATATACAGTATTGCATTTCGGGAATGAGTGTGATAAAATTTGAATCTGAATTTAGGGGAAATTTTATCAGTTCTTAATAAATGAAAATTGGGAGGCGTATTCATTTATGGAAGCTTACAACGTGTTTCGGAGTCTGGCGATTATTATTGCTATGGCTAAGTTATTTGGCATTATCGCAAGAAAATGCAAAGCGCCGCAGGTAGTTGGCGAGATTATCGCAGGTCTTATTATCGGACCAAGTGTGCTTGGCTGGGTAGACCAATCGGACTTTCTGGTGCAATTAGCAGAAATCGGTGTTATTTTGCTTATGTTTTCCGCAGGGTTGGAAACAAACATTAAAGATCTTTTAAAAACTGGTCCGATTGCGCTGCTGATCGCCTGTGCGGGCGTGTTTATACCGCTTGTACTTGGCACTCTGCTCTATATGGGATTTTACGGCGCCGCGCCATGGGGGAGCGAGGATTTTTACAAAGCTGTATTTATTGGAACAATATTGACGGCTACCTCCGTCAGTATTACCGTCGAATCATTAAGGGAAATGGGACGGCTCAAAGGCAAAGTTGGAACAACGATTTTAAGTGCGGCGATTATTGACGATGTTATTGGTATCATTGTGCTTACCGTCGTGATTGGATTTAAAAGTCCAGACTCCAATCCAGGAAAAGTAGCTTTGAATACAGTGCTGTTTTTCGTGCTGGCAGTAGTCGCAGGCTTTTTGTTTTTCTATTTGTTCCGCAAGGTTGATTCCAAGTATCCGCATACAAGACGTATTCCGATTCTTGGTCTTGCGTTTTGCTTTGCGTTGTCCTACATAGCAGAGAAATATTTTGGAATTGCGGATATCACCGGAGCTTATGTGGCCGGAATTGTTCTTTGCAGTATTCGAGATTCGGAATATATTGCAGAAAAAATGGATATCAATTCTTATATGTTGTTTGGACCAGTATTTTTTGCAAGTATTGGACTGAAAACAAATATTGATAATATGGATGGTTCTATTTTACTATTTGCAGTGTGCTTTGTACTTGTCGGGCTTGTCTCAAAAATTATCGGATGTGGTCTGGTGGCAAGACTCTGCAAATTTAATGGAAAGGATGCGCTGAAAATCGGAGTTGGTATGATGACGCGGGGAGAGGTTGCGCTGATTGTTTCGCAGAAAGGACTGTCGGTAGGATTGATGACTCCAGTTTATTTTACGGCAGTTATTTTGTTGATTATTGTTTCTTCTATTTTGACGCCGATTGTATTAAAACTGCTTTATGCAAAAGAACCAGCAGAACCAGAAGCTGGCGCGGCGCATTAAAAAAATACAGAAAAAATTTTTCAGATTTTTAAAGATAAGCGAAACATAGATTTTACAGAAGTAAAATACAATATATAGATTATTTATCCGATTAAAGTTCTATATATTGTATTGTCAGGTGAATTGGAGTTTTGCTTATCTTTTTAATTATAAAAAAATATGGAGGTTGATTATGGGGTATTGTAAAACTGATTTTATGAATTATATGAAAAAGACAGTTTCTCCTTACCATGCTGTGGCAGCAGGAGCAGAGATATTGGAAGCCGCTGGATTTCAGAAATTGTCAATAAAAAATCCGTTTGTACTTGAACCAGGTGGGAAATACTATGTTGTGCCTTATAATTCACAGTTATTTGCGTTTACAGTAGGAGAAAAAGATTTAGAAAAACAGGCGTTCCATATTGCGGCAGCGCATACAGACTATCCGTGCCTGCACTTAAAACCGACGGCAGAACTTGCAGGAAAAGGCTATCTTCGATTGAATACCGAAGTTTATGGAGGTCCGATTTTAAATACATGGCTTGACCGTCCGCTGTCGATTGCAGGCAGAGTTGTACTACGCGGAACAGACGCCTACGAGCCAGAAACTGTACTGTACTGTGCAGAACGACCTGTTGTGACAATACCAAATCTTGCAGTGCATATGAACCGCAAGGTGAACGAGGGGGTTGAGCTGAAAAAGCAATCGGACATGCTTCCTCTGTTTGGTCTTGCTTCGCAGGAAGAAGATTCCGAATATTTCTTAAATTTCCTTGCAGGTGAACTGGGACGAGAAAAAACGGATATTCTCGATTTTGATTTGTATGTCTACAATACGGAGGAAGGCGCTTTGGTCGGTATAAGAGAAGAATTTTTCTCCTGTCCGCGGCTGGATAACCATACTTCCTGTTACGCGCTGCTTACAGCGATTGCCTCAGGAACGCGCACGGACGGCATCAATGTAATTGCGCTGTACGACAATGAAGAAATTGGAAGCATGACAAAACAGGGCGCGGATTCTGCGCTGCTTGTTATGTTGCTTGAAAAAATCTACGCTGCGCTTGGCATGGATAAAGCAGCTTTAAATGAAGCGATCATGCGCAGTTTCCTGTTTTCTGTTGATGTGGCACATGCGATCCACCCGGCACATCCAGAAAAGTATGATCCAGTAAATTATTCTTTGATGAATGATGGTATTGTATTTAAAATTAACATTAATCAGCGCTATACTTACGATGCGGAAGCAGTAGCTACAGCACAGATTTTATGCGAGCGCGCGGGAGCAAAATTTAAAAAGTTTGTCAATAACGCCGATGTTGCAGGGGGAGGGACGCTTGGACCAATTATTTCCTCGTGGCTGCCGATGAAGACCGTTGATATTGGAATACCACTGCTTGCAATGCATTCTTCAAGAGAACTGATGGGAATGGAAGACGAGGAACATCTGGTTCGGCTGATGACAGAGTTTTTTTCCTGATTTTTTATATTTTGCTGCGCGGCAGTTTCACCGGGAAACCTTTGAGCTGCGCAGCAGTGTAAAGTTTAAGAGTGAAATTTTTGCTTGTATTTTTTTGCTGGCGGCTTTATTCTGCGATTGCCTGCTCTTTTCGAGTACAGCAAATCAAATAGAGTTATAAAATTATTTTTGGGTTTGCGCGCAAAAGGCAGAATAATCGTATCGCAAAATGTTCCGGTTTCAAAAAGAATCGGAACATTTAGAGTTTTGCAGGCATATAAAAAATAGATATGGAGGATAGATTTTATGTCAGATTGGAAAGAAAACTGCCCATGGTATGAGAGGGCAGTATTTTATCATATTTACCCGCTGGGAATGTGCGGCGTGCCAAAGCACCATATCGATTTTGTGCCGGGGGATGTTCCAGAGCAGCATTTTAAAGAGATGGAACAGCTTCTTGCGCATTTAAAAAGACTTGGTGTGACAGCACTTTACATTGGACCTCTGTTTGAGTCGGAAGGACACGGTTATGAAACAACCGATTATTACAAGGTAGATTCCCGGCTTGGCGACAACAATTCGTTTAAACATTTTGTCGAGGCTTGTCATAAAGAGAATATCCGCGTTGTTGTGGACGGCGTGTTCAACCATTCGGGCAGAAGCTTTTTTGCATTCCAGGATCTAAAACAAAAGCGGGAAGGAAGTGCTTACCGTGATTGGTACTGCAATGTGAATTTTTGGGCAAATAATGAATTTAACGATGGTTTTTCTTATGAGGCATGGCACGGATATAATATTTTGCCGCGTTTGAATTTATGGAATCCGGCAGTGCGCGGATATCTGCTGGATGTTGTGCGGTTCTGGTGCAGCGAGTTTGATATTGACGGCATCCGTCTGGACTGCGCGGATGTACTGCACTTTGATTTTATGAAGGAACTCCGCTCACTTGCCAATCGTGTTAAACCGGATTTCTGGCTGATGGGCGAGGTGATACATGGGGACTATTCCCGGTGGGTAAACCGCGATATGCTTCATTCTGTAACAAATTATGAACTGCATAAGGGGCTGTATTCGGGACATAACGACCACAATTATTTTGAAATTGCGCATACCGTGCGCAGATTGTTTGACCGGGGCGGACTTGTGCGTGAGGGAAAATTGTATACATTTGTGGAAAACCACGATGTCAATCGTTTGATTGACAAGGTAAATAAGACAGAACATATGAAGAATATCTATTTGCTTTCCTACACACTTCCGGGAATCCCATCGATCTACTATGGAGGAGAATTCCGGCTGCACGGAGTTCAGGCAAACGGCTCGGACGATGCAATTCGCCCAGCGATATCACAGATTCAGTATCAGGAACTTGCGGAAAAAGAGAAGGCATTTGTAGATTATTTGGCGATGCTTGGGCAGGCGAAAGAACTGCTCCCTGCGCTCAGCATTGGAACTTATGAAGAGCGGATGCTTACAAACCGGCAATATGCATTTGCGCGCGTCAGTGAGGGGCAGACAGCTCTTGTCGCGGTAAATAACGACGAGTCCGCGGCGCAGGTAAATATCCGCGCAGAGTCGGGAGAATACATTGACTTTGAAACAAACGAACGTATGATCTGTGAAAATGGAACAATAGCCCTGCAGCTGCCGCCGCACAGCGGTAAACTGCTTGTAAAAGGCGGATTTGAAGGAAGGGACGCAGGCAAGAAAGAAGTTTTGGAAACCGAAAAGCCTGTAAGCGAAAAAGAATTAGACAAAAACAGTGTAAAATTTGAGGGGATTTTATTGAAAGAGGGTATTGACAGCGAAGAAATCCTTGACGGGCTTACTATTTATAAGGTAGAATTGTGGAAAACAGAGGACAAGCCGCGCTATCGTACAGCGCTGTATTTTTCAACAACCAGCGCAAGTTTTCCAGAAGATGCGGCAAAGGTTATGGTTGCAGATTCCGCAAAAGGCGGAAATTGGTTTGCAGATTTTCAGGATGACAATACCAGATATCTTGTATTCCGCAATCAAATCCTTAGTTACAAGATTGGAAATGAGGTGCAGAAGCAGGAGGTTATGGCAAAATGCCGTGAACTTGGCGTTCGGGAAAGCCAGCTGAATTAGTTTTGTTCTGTTGTTTTTTCTGCTAAATTCCCTGGTCAGCCAATCTATTTGGCAAGCCACCAAGAATCCCCTGCCTTTCGGCATGGGGAGTGTCAAACATTCGTATAAAATCGGTTTGACAATAAGGGTAAAATCTAAAAAATAATTTGGCGGAATATACAGGAAAACAAGTACTGACTCAGGCTTGAAAGGAGAGGGGAGTATGTTTGCAAATATTCAATTTAATGAATTTGCGGGGGATTCATTTTATGAGGTTTTAGGGAAAATATTTCGCAGTATTGTCCCGGCAGAATGGATGGAAGCAGTTGAAAAATATGCTGTTCTATTTCTGATTTTAGGGCTTGTCATTGGTATTTCACAATGTTTTTTCGGCTATAAGCTCCGAAAAATCTGGACTGGGCTGGACGGGATGGTTGTCTTTGGACTGGGCGGGGCTGCGGTTGCTGTTTCGTTTGGACTTAGCATTGGCACAGTAGTTGCAGTTACGGTTGGAGCGTCTATTGCAGGCGGTCTGCTCGGTTATTTTTTATGGGGAGCAGGAATATTTCTGCGCGTGTTTTCCGTTGTTTCCGTGTGTGTGTTTGCTGTGACAACCTTGTATAAACTGGAAGCTCTTGGGCTGATTATTGCGCTTGCAGCTGGATTGATTGCCGCCATTCTGACTGTGGCATTTGTGAAAATTGCATTGATTTTTTACACCTCTGTCACCGGAGCACTTACCGCAGGTGTCTGCTTATCCAAACTTTTTCAGGAGGATGCATGGTATTTGCCGCTTATTATCGGGGGAATACTGGCAGTAGCAGGTTTGGCAGCTCAATTTATAACAAACCGAAAAAGAACAGAAGAAGCAGAAGAATCTGAGAATGAGCCTTTTATGCCAAGTGCAGAGAGTATGGAAGGGCAAACATCAAACACAACAATGCCAGAGATGACTTACGGAGTCGGAAACATGACAGGCGCGCCAAACGGAGCCGGGACAGGGAATGCAGGCGGAGCAATGCCGGGAATGACCTACGGAGCCGGAAATATAGCAGGTATGCCAAACGGAGCCGGGACAGGGAATGCAGGCGGAGCAATGCCGGGAATGACCTACGGAGCCGGAAATATAGCAGGTATGCCAAACGGAGTAGGGACAGGGAATGCAGGCGGAGCAATGCCAGGAATGACCTACGGAGCCGGAAATA
>CAMUAR010000065.1 GCA_947086895.1 uncultured Lachnospiraceae bacterium
CCTCCATCGGCTTAAATGCCTGTACGACCGTGTACACCACCGGCAGAAGCATAAAACTTCCCAGAATAATCAGCATCAGAAATACCGCGATATTGCCGCCCGTCGAGCGGTTGACCCTTTTCGTCTTTTTGATGCTGTGCGCCTTTATTGCCATTGCTCTTTCCTCCTTCTAATCTTTTTCCACAAGTACAGTTGTAATTACCTTGTTCATAATCAGCATAATCAGCAGCAGCAAGGTGGAAAGCGCGCAGGCATAACCCATATCGTACCGCACGGTTCCATAATCATGTATATGCGTCATAATTGTATGTCCCGCATAATTTGTACTTGGAAAGCCGCACAGCTGCACCGAGATATTGCCGACCGCAAAGGAAGAAGAAATCTGCATAACCGCCGCAAAAAGCATCTGCCGTTTCATCGACGGTATTGTAATATAGATAAGTTCCTGAAAACGGTTTTTAATGCCGTCGATCGCTCCGGCTTCATACAGCGTGGTGTCCGCCGTTTTAAATCCGGCTCCAAGAGCTAAGAATCCTGCGCCAAGGCTTAACCAGAGCTGGACGATAATCAGCGTAATCATAATGTACTTTTCATCGGTAAACCATTTGATTGGGTCTTTGATAATTCCAAGATCCAGAAATGTCATTAAAAAAGAGTTTACAAGACCATACTGATCGTCCGAAAAAATAAACTGCCAGATTAAATATAAGTTTCCAGACAGAGAAGGCGCATAGAACACCAGTGTCATAAACGTTCTTAAATGTCTTGGAAGGTCGTTGATAAACCAGGCAAGAATAAAACATAATACATAGCTTATCGGTCCGGTAAGAAGCGCGAAAATAATTGTGTTTTTGATCGCCAGCTTAAATATATCATCGTTTAGAAAAATACTTATATAGTTGGACAGCCCTGTAAATTTCGGAGTTTCCAGCATATTAAAATATGTAAATCCAAGCACCAAAGAGGCAAGCACCGGAATAATGGTAAACAGTGTAAACAAAATAAAATACGGTGCGATCATCAGATAATTTACCTTGTTCATCTTTATGCGCTGCCAGACGGAAAGGTTGCTCTTTACGCGCTTTGGGAAAAATACATGCCATGCCCACAAAAGCTTCTTTTTTGTGTTTTCTTTCATTTTCATCCCCCTTTCCTAATCCAGCCCAAATTCTTTTCGTTTTCTGGTAATCTCATAATTGATCATACCATTCTGCTCCATCAGAACTCTCCGCACGGTTTGCGCATTGTAGACAACACTGCGAAATGCGTTTGTGATTGCACGCCCCGTGTAATAGCTTCCTGGAATCTGCGGTATCCCCTTTAAGGCAGCCATCGCTTCACTTAAACTTGTCAGCTGCTCTTTCGGCCAAGGAAGAGCGGAAAGTGTCTCGATATTGGCCGGCGTAAATCTTGCCGACCCGCCAAGCAGCGCCTCAATCTGTGTTCCGTAGCGCGCTTTGACATCATCTCTTGACCACCACTCAATAAATTCCCAGGACGCCTGCTTATCTTTTGCCGAGGCAAGCATAATTGTCGCGGTCAAAATCGAACTTGCCGAGCGGTCGATTGTTCCATCCTCGCGCATTGTCCCTGGAATGGATACCATATCCCAGCGGTCGTTGATTTCCGGCGCTGCTGCAACAAGCTGATTGTACATATTGTATGGCTGTATTGACATTACAACCTCGCCGGAGCGAAATCTTGAATAGAAGTCTGTTTTTACCTCAAAACCATACTGTGTATAAAGGTTTGTATAAGTCTGCATTGCATCGACCGCTTCCGGGGAATCAAGGAGTGCTGCTGTGTGGCTGTCGTTGTAGTACTCTCCCCCATTCTGGAACAAAAGTGTCGCAAACAGATCCTGTGTCGTTACCTGGAGATTGTTTCTTTGAATCACCGGGAGAATATTGTAAAATTCATCCCAAGTTTCCGGCGGTTTTATGCCAAGCTCCTCAAATACATCCGTGCGGTAGAACAGCATATTAAACAGCTGCGTTTCCGGCACGCCGTACCATCCGCCCTCGTATTCAAACGGCGCCATGGCAGAAGGATAGAAACGTCCTGCTACTTCCTCCCATCCGTCAAAAACTGAAAGATCCTGCAGCGCTCCGCGGATTGCAAAATTCACTGGCTGGTCTTCTGCCGTAAACAGCGCCACATCAGGACCAGTCCCCGCCAGCGTCGCCTCGATCAAAGACCCTTGCACAAGCATCAGCTCCACAGAAATTCCTGTTTCCGGCGTAAACATCTCGTCGATCATATCTTTTAATACCTGTGCCTGGTCGCGCCCTGCGCTTGTTCCATTCGCGGCGGCATTCACCGTGGAATTCAGCCATACGGTAATGGTTCTGCCCTCGCCTTTATCTGCTCCAACCTGCTGGTTTGTCTCAGAAAACGACGCGAAAAATCTTGAAATCTGGTATCCGAGCCTTTTGAAAAATCCGACTCCCGCCTTCGGTGTCTTTACATCCGGCGATTTCAAATACAGATAGTCAAGCTGCAACGCCTGATCCTGCATGTCAACCACCCATGTGCCGAGCGCGCTGATATTATTTTTCATACTGCCAAGGCGTTTGGAAATCTCCTCCGTATCTTTTAAGAACAGCCCAAGCTGTACCTGCATCGTGTCGATCGCGGAAGTCGCCGAACCCCGTCCTCCGGCGACGGACGCGATAAATTCAAGTTCTCTTTGCAAAAGTTCCTGGTTGCGCTTTAAGATCTCCTCTAACCCCTCAACTTTTTCTTTTAGAAAATAGTCTGTGTAGGCGTCCGGGCTTGTTCCAGTAATCATAACAATCTGCAAATAGAGATCATTTAGTTCCTGTACGCACTGATTCACACTTTTTAAGGAATCCGCAAAAATTCCCATAGTCACTTCCATCTTTATTTCATGCGTTCCCTTTGTAAGCCAAATCTTATACTCCTCCCCGGCATCATCCGCAAAAGTCATCACCTGCCACTCGTCATCATATAAAAATTTAACTTTATCCAGCGCATCAAACGGCACAGTACCATCTATGTACACTTTTCTGCTTGTAAACAACCCATCTTTAAAGCGCTGCCGGAACTTAAATCCCAAATTGTAATAACCATCCTCCGGCACTTCGATACTCCAGCTCATCCATTGTCCAGTCTGTTTCCACATTTCTCCGCCCGCCGCGTTGATGCGGATGGTGGAAGCGCTGTTTAAACTTCCATCCGCGCTCTGTGTCGCCGCATTGCTGCGGTCATAAGTTGGATAAAGCATAGAAGTTGTCTTTTTTTCTGCCAGCTCCGCCTGCACTGCAATATACTGCCCTGTGCTGTCTGTCCCCGGATGCTCTGCCAGATATTCTCTATAAGAAGGTAACGCTGCTTTTTTTGCCGCTGTCACAGAAAAAATTTCTGCATTGGTGTTTGTACAGATAATCTGAATAAGATTTTTTCCCTTCTTTAAAGGGAATTCATAATTTCCATTGTAGAAACCAGAAGTACTCATTAATGTATGTTTTACCGGAGTAAGCACCATAACTTGGCGCGGAGCAATTTCATTGCCGTTCGCATCCGTCCGAATCGCTCCTTCATTTTCATAGATGCGCGGAAGCATAATATTCTTCGCCTCAGCAAACGGAAGTGTTCCATCTACCTTTACCTGGATCAAAATATCTCTTGTGTTGTCCTTTGGCTGCGCATATTCTACAGTAAGCTCATAAAGACCGTCCTCAGAAACCTCCACCTCAAATTCCTGGCTGGAATAAGCTTCTACAATACTGGTTTCTGACGTTGTGTCTGTTTCTGTCTGTATCTCCTTGCCTGTTTCTGCATGAGCATTTTTTTCCACAACAGCGCTGATTGTTCCTGCTGCTAAACTTAAAAACACCAGCACTGTTATTATGATTCCAAGCTTTTTTCGTTTTTGTTTCATAGCATTATGCACCACCCTTTTCCTTTCTCAATATCAGTACAATCCTGTAATAGTTGATATCTCTGTTTTCCTGTAAGACAAGACCGGTTCGTTCTATGTTTTGTATCACTATTTTCTCAGGATCTTTCTTCTCCCACAAGCCCAAAATAGCGGCTTGGGACTTCCAGTTCCCAATTTTGCACTGTTGTTTCGAATATCAAACCTGTTTTTGTTCCGAATTTTATACCCAAATCTGCTAAACAGAATTTTCTTCCGATTTCCGATACTCGTAAGTTGTGTAGCCAGTCTGTTTTTTAAACAAACTGTAAAAATATTTTGTGTTGGAATATCCGACCATCTCCGCAATTTCTCTCGCTGTACTGGAAGTGTTTTTTAAAAGCTCCTTTGCTGTGCCAACCCGATAATTTACAAGATAATCCATCGGGGAATATCCGCATTGTTCTCTGAAAATACGCCTTATATAGTTTGAAGAAAGCCCTACATGCTGCGCCATATCTTCCAATGTGATATCTGGATTTTGATAATTTTCTTTTACAAATTCTTCCACCTTCTGCACAATTCCCTGTTTTTTGCGCCCGGAATCCTCCGCGGTCGCGGAAAAAAGCTCGTCGAGCGTTGTTTTAATCTGCTGTTGTTTTTCTTTTAAAGTTGGGAGAGAATCCATAAAATGGGAAAACTCGCGCATACTGTAGAGATGATTCGCCTGTATTCCATCGGTCTGCCGCAGCGCGCGGTTGATCGCCACACCGAGCTGATGAACATAAAGACCTGCGTCCTCCGCTGAAATACGCATAACCTGCTCCAAAAAAAGATCCAGATATTCCATTGTTTTCACTCGGTTGTGAAAGCGCATGGCCTGGCGTAAAATCTCCTGCTCCATCTCGTAAGGGTAGTCAATATGAACGGATTCTTGTTCTTTTATGCTCTCATACTCTGTCACTGATTGTTTTCCGAAAAAAAACCGGTATTCCACGGCATCCAAAGCATTGTTATAACTTTCACTGACCGATGACAACCCCTCCGAAACCGTTCCGATCCCAACACTGAAACCAATCCCAAAATAATCCGCCTCATGCCCGATGGCCTCCTCGAAAATTCTTGCCAGTTCTCCAGAAGCTGGAACACTGGCAAGATTTAAAATCAGAGTTATATAATCCATCCCATTTTCCACAGAGTAAGCTGCCATATGTTCATTGAGCAGTTCGACGGCAATGTTTGCCATAGAAAATTTAAACAGAACAATATCCCGATCCGAATATTCCTCACTGGCAAGCCAGAAATCATCTAATTTTATTACAGCAACACAATAATAAGGCTGCAAAAACTCGATTCCTGACTGTTCCAACTGCCAGTGTATTTTTCCTCTCTTGTCGTATTTCTCTGCAAAAGCTGCAAAAGTACATGCTGTCTTGCATTTTTTGACACCGTGCGAAGCTGCGCTGTAATATCCTTATCCTGAGCAAGCAAAAGCTGAACTCCACGGTGCAGGCAGACAGCAAGCACCCAGGCAATCACAGCGCAGGGCAAACAGCAGACAAGCAGGCAGTAAACCGCACCTGGCACAGAATACAGCCCGGATAAGATGCCTACCGGCAATATACTGCAAAAAAAGCATATAAAAAAAATATATAAAAACAGCTTTTTTTTGCTGGTTTTCTTTAGAAACTCTAAAACTTTTTCTCTCTGCTTGTCCAAACCGTTGTACCTCTCTATTCAAACTGAATGTTCTCCGCAAACTCGCCAATATGGATATTCCCATCCTCCGGCTTTCGGATATGCGCCCCGCGGACAACTAAATTTTTAAATCTCACACCTTCAACTTTCCGCTCTTTTGAAAATCCGTTAATTTCCGAAGTATGTTCCCCATCTCCGCTATAAAAAATATTCTCAAATATAACATTTCTTATTACTTTTCCTGGTACATCGTTATATTTTTTATTCCACTTTACTTGAAGATCAAGTAACTTTCCCCGCTCAAACTGCTCCACGAAAATATTTTTAAAGCTGACATTCTGCACCGTATTGCCGTCCCCGACATTGATTGCCATACATCCCAGATAATCGTCCTGCGGCTCATGATGCTCTAAAATATCAATATTTTCAAAACTGATATTTTCAAGTACACTTCCCCCGTTCTCCGCGTCGCCATGCACACCGATCATAATTGGATGCGCAACATCTGCCCAGAAAACCGAATCGCGCACCATTACATTTCTTGTATTGCCCGTATATTTAAAACGTTTTCCATAGATCGCAATACAATCATCAGAATTGCGCAGAAACACTTTTTCAATCAAAACATTTTCACATGCCATCATATCAATGCCATCCGACCATCCCACACAGCTGAACGCCTTAATATCACGTATATGTATATTCCCTGAACTGCCAAGATGAATGCTGTAATGCGCGGGATTTATTATTGTGACACCCTCCACAAAAATATTCTGCGAAAACCTAACATCCACTCCTCTTAGATAAGTTTCGCGCTTTACATGACCTAAGAAAATCACGCCTCTTCCCATTACTGACACATTTTTCTTGTGATCTATCAAAAATCCTCCCATCACAACTGCTCCTCCTGCAAGAATCACGGTTGTGTTGGATGGAAGCAAAGCACAATCCCCTTTGAACCGGTGCAGCCCCGGCGCAAAGCATATTACTCTTTGACCGTTGTGGTACGCCGCAGCATCAATCACAGCATCAAAATCGATTTCCTTTTCTGTGGGCTGGACTACCGAAGCACATACATTTTTACCAGAAAGTTCAAACTTACAAACCATCAAAGAATCTTTTGCTTCCTCGGAGTTACTGGATATCCTAATATTTTCTGTATCCTTAATGGTTTTTACAATCTGTGCGCTCTCTGTACTAGAACCTGCAAACAAATGAAGATTATTAAAACGATTCCCATTGATCTCTATGGAAAGATTTGCCGGACGCTCAAGGAAAAAACGCAGAATATTTCCTTCTTTCTGAAATTTCACATTTGCTGAATCAGGCCGGATCTGCGCCGAATCGATATTTTCTGTAAGGCTTTCTACCTCGCACTCCACTTTTCCTTCAAAGTCAAAATATGCCGTGGACACTTCTCTGACATTATGCATGTCAATCTTTGCCTTATAAGTATCCAGTTCTTTCCATTCCATCTCTGGTTCTATCCTGACTCTAACACGGTAATCGGTCAGAATCGGAACCCCTTTCGGCGCCGGGTAAACTGTAAGCCAGCTCATAAACCACCATCCCTTTCTTTTTTCATGATCCAGGCGGATGCGAAATTCTTAATTCTTCCAAAATTTAAAATTGGAGTCATTTTCTAAGCTGTTTCACAATCACCTATTTTAAGCTTATCAGGGTCACTGCGATAAAGCGACATAACATATTATCTTCGATCTTTGAAAAAGTTTCAAAACCAAGCGAAAGCAAGCAGCAACCCTGTAAGTAACAAATTACCTTGTTAAACCCCTGTTTTCAAGACCAAAATCCGACCTCTGCTCTGTATTCACGAAATTTATACCCGCTTGTTGAAAAATACCTATTTTCTGAACAATATCCAAATATTATACTGGCAATATGCCCAAAACCAGAGAAAACAGCGGTTATGCCCCTTTTTGCAACAGTTTTTTATTGTAAAGAAATATAATGTTTTTCTCTGCTTGATGATTTTATCCACTCTTGCGAAGTGTGTTATTGTATTATAAGTCGTTTTATGGTGTATGATCTCTGCAAGGGACTGCGCATAAAAAAGCAGTTTCCAACAAATTCTAAAGTTTTCTTGGAAACTGCTTCTTAATTTTAAACAATTATGCTATTCTATAATTTTTCCCCTTTAAAACCAAACCTGAAATATAGTCAAAGACATCGGTGCAAAAATATATTCCCATGACTTTTTTCCTGATGGAAGCTCTTTTTCTGTCGGGCTGACGCCAAACGGCTGCTCAAAATTATTTTCCTTCTCTGGTTCTGCTGCTATTGTATGGGCAATCACTCTGCGCGGTACACCGCATCCTTTTAACACAACTTCCGCGTCAAAAGCTTTTTCTTTTAAATTTGCCGCCTTGATAATCACGCAGCCTTCTTTCTCATCCAGCGATGCGCCATAGTACAGCGGCTCAACCATGGTCTCTTTTAATTCTGTGCATAAATACAGATTGCCGTCAATGCTGACCATAATCTTTTCTGGACTGACATCAATACAAATATCGTAGGTTCTTCCTTTCTCAACCTCAAACCAGCCTTCGGTCAAATCACAGCCTTTCCCATTAATTTTCCTTGTAACAAACAAATCCAGATTCTGCCACCCGCCAAATGTAACCTGATAGCAGTTTTGCTCATCCAGAAAACCAAACTGTATTGTAAATCCCTGAACTCCTGTAATCTCTTTTGCTTTACAAGAAATTCTATAATGTTCCAGACCAAAATTTCCAAGATTTTTTTCGCTGTTTTCTTCAATTATACAATTTTCAAACTGCTGTTTTTTTCCAGTTTCTGTATTTTCTACGAAAATATCCGAAAATTCTACTTTTGCTGTATTTCCTTTAAAATGGATTTCCCCCGCCATAAAATTCGGCGTTTTCTCAATATCGCCAAGATTTTTCGCCTCTATTCCAAGACGCCTTGTCCCCTGATAATTCATAAAAAGCTTCTGTACATAATAATTTGGTGTTCTGTAGGTACGATACTGGTCAAACCAGATCATATCCGGTCTCCAGTTTACATAAGAAACATTGGCAAACAAAGGCGCATAACACGCCAATCCAACCGCTTTTGCATTGCGCTCCAGACCAATCATATAGGATGCTTCCACCAGCGCGTTCCACCATGTATTTCCCCATGATGCATACTCTCCAAGAAAAACTTTGGGGTCGTTTTGAGAAAAATCATCATATCGGTGATGATGCGCCAAAAACCACTCTGGAGCCATATAGTAATGTTCGTCAATCAGATCGCTCCCGCACTCGCGCGCGCTTTTCCAGCCTTTTTCATATTCCGTCCCGGCACAGAATGGACTTGCCGTATTAATCAGCTTAATTTCTGGATATTTTTCCTTGATCGCCCTGTGAAAATACGGATAACGCTCAAAAAAAGCGTCTCCAACTTCCTCGTTGCCAATCCCAAGATATTCCAGTCCAAACGGAGCCGGATGTCCCATCTCGGCGCGTTTTTTGCCCCACTTGGTACTTTCGTCTCCATTTGCAAATTCAATTAAGTCCAGCGCGTCCTGAATCCATGGTTCTAACTCCTCTATCGGCACGGCGCGCTTATGGTGCGGATCATAGCCTCCCGGCAGAACCGGCAGAGGTTTTGCTTTAATATCTTCGCAAAACTGAAAATACTCAAAAAATCCAAGTCCAAGCGTCTGGTTATACCCCCAGTTACTGCGCCTTGCAGGGCGGCATTCCACCGGACCGATCGTATTTTTCCAGCGGTACATCGAATCCCTTGCATCCGCGTCAAGCGAACCGTCATGGACAAGACATCCTCCTGGAAAACGCATAAATTTTGGCTTCATCTCCAAAAGAATTTCTGCCAAATCCGCCCGCATACCATTTTTCCTGTTGCAGAATGTGTGCTTTGGAAACAGGGAAATAAAATCAAGCGCAATCTCCCCCTCCTCAAAAAGCGTCAAAACAAGCTTTCCGGTATGACTGGACTTTTCTGCCGAAATTACAATTTCATACTTGTTCCAACTCCCGCCGTCAACCTCAAGCGCAGCACTTCCAAGAATGATATCTTTCTGATTTTGAGCCGGAGCCATCTCTTTATCGAAAGCTGAATCTACAAGAAAGATACCAAGCTGATGTTTTTTGCCATCCACAGTGTGCGCATAACAGGTAAAAAAATAATCCTCGTCTTGTTTGATTTCCATACCATCGTTAAAACCCTGATTGCAAATCCCGGCAAAACTCTGCGCTCTGTCTTTTTTGCAAAATTCTTCTCTCGCTGCTTTGCCCTTTTCTTTACCACTCGCTTTTAGATGAATATAATGCGGATTTTTTTTGCAGAACGGCTCTTTTGTATTTACAGAAATCTCCGCGCAAAGATCCCCCTGTTCCGCCTTTTCCCACGCATAAAGAGCATAATAATTCCGATTGTCTATTGTGTCAAATTCAAAAGAACGGTTCTGCACCATCTCTGCATACAGCCCGCCGTCCGCCGCATGGTTGATGTCCTCAAAGAAAATACCAAACAAATCCCCCAAGCTTTCTTTTAAAACATCTGCCTGCACCATTAATTTTGCTTTTTTATCACTCTGCTGCATAACTCCTCCATTGTCCGTCAGACACTCTCCAGTTTCTAACCACTTATTCTAAAAATTTGATAAACTCTACCAGCAAGTCGCTGTAGCGGCTTTCAAAAACGCATTGCTTTGCCAGACTGATATTATCCGTTATAATATTATCCACGCCCAGCTCTATCATTTTATCAATGGTTTCCTTTGTGTTTACCGTCCATACATAAATCTGTTTTCCCGCGTTATGAACGCGCGCAATAAGATTTCTTGTCGCGCTGGTCGCCTCCACGCTGAAATGATCTGCCGCGGCAAGCTGATTGATATTTCCGTAAGCCAGACTCATCACATACACCGTTTTCATCGACGGATCATAAGCTTTCACATTCTCCAAAACCTGATAAACCTGCGATGTAATCACACAGAACTCTTCAATTCCTGCCCGATAAATCACATCGAGTACATTCTGTTCAAAATCTGTTTCATGTCCTGCCGGTTTTAGTTCAATATTTAATTTTATCTGATTTTCTTTTGCGAACAATGCGACATCATACAGCAAAGGAATCCTCTCCCCGGCAAATTCAGCATCAAAAAAACTTCCTGCATCCAGAGCAGCAATCTCCTTATAATCAAGTTCCCACGCCCCGGCATCCACTCCGGTTGTCCTTTTAAAATTTGTGTCGTGCATCACAATAATCTGCCCGTCTTTGCTCTGCTGCACATCCAGCTCAATCCAATCTGCACCAAGCTCTTTCGCGCCATAAAATGCCGCCATTGTATTTTCTGGATAAACCGCAGAAGCACCTCTGTGAGCTGTAATTTCCACTCTGTGGATATATTCTGTCTTAGGACTTATTTTTCCTGAACAAAAAAGGAAGCCAAGAACAAGACTGGTTGTGACAATCACAACCCCAAAAATAACGCTGCACCGCCTTAAAAATTGTTCTCTGCCCTTTGTAAAATGACAGGGCAACGCTTTGCTGTGGATAACTTTCTCCCCTGTCTCCTCCTTATGTTTGTAGTACAGCACACTGACGCAAGCGTAACTGACTGGCGTCGCAAGAGCCATTACGGCAATAAGAGAAAATATAATTGCCATCCAAAGAATCGTGGATGCAATCCAATACAGTATAAATATTTCAGAAAATATTTTTCCAATTATTGTCACAAACGCAATCGAAGCAAAAAGAAACAAAAAATAGAAAATCAAAAACATAAACTGCACAAAAAGCAATAAGACAAAATCCCCAAATCCTTTTCCTTTTGCAAGCTGTCTGCTCTTTTTTCTCGCTTCTTTAAAGTGACAGCCCTCCAGCGTAAAATAGTGGAACGCATACAGCCATTTTATCATCAGCACGATAAAAAGCAGAGAAGCTGCTGCAAATACCCCAGACAGCCATGTATTATCATCGATATAATCAAGAATAAATTCCGGGATTGAAATGGTGGTCAAAACACTGGAAGCCATGCCGATATTTAAAAAAGGCAACAGCAGCAGAACAACCACCACAAGCAAAAAATTTCTTGGATTCCATGCTCTTGCTGCATTTTTTACTGAAAATTTTATAATCTGCCAGACATGAACTGTATTTTTTTGTTTGGATTGATCCAGCGTAAAAATAATCGCGCTAATATCAATCATCGCGCAAATTGCCGCGAGAATAATCAGAATCACAAGCAGCGGAATAACAAGGGGATTTGACAGAAAAGAAACTATATTTTCAATGGTCAGATAAGAATATCCGCCCACTTTCATAATCAGATCAAACATGTTCCACAATACTGGAATAAAAAAAAGAACACAAGATAATTTATAGATAATTTCAAATCCCACAAGCGGTTTCCAGTTGTATTGAACAAGTTTTTTTGTCTCGGTTAGTTTTTTCATAAAAACAAATCTCCTGACTTATCTTTTCCCCTGGCGATATACCTCATACATCAAAAGAGCAGCTGCAGTTATTATACTTCTAGTACTTCCAAAAGAAAATTTTTAAGGGGTTCTAGACAAACACTATTCCAATCAAATGCGCCAGCTTTTGCTGCTTCTCCTATTTTAAGAGAAACATATTCGTTGCAAATTGAAAAATATGTATGCAGTTTCGTTTTAAATGGACGAGTAATCGAAATTAACAAAAGTCGGATTTTCGATCCGCTTTTTCTATTCCATCGATCGCCCCGGCAATACATTCATAGCTGTGCGTCGTAGCTATAATTTGACAGGCGTTCTCCCGCGCAGCCAAGGCTATGGTTTCCCACAGCTTCGGGTACATAGAGTAGTGAAAACCACTCTCAATTTCATCAATCAACAAAATGGAATCTGGATTTGAAATAATGGATAATACAATAAATAAAAGCTTGTTTAATCCATCTCCTGCCAATTTTAGAGGAAATAATTTTTTATCTATTTTTACATAAAGCATTCCCTGACCATTCACAACAATTGTAGAAAGATCACAAATCTTTGGATCAAGTATCTGCATAATCTCAATAATCTGTTGTTTTTTTCCGCTTAACTCCAGTTTCCCAAACCATTCTGCCACTGTTTTATCACTGTCCATTATCACGGTATTGATAAACTGTGTAAACGGCATTGTATCTATCTGATTATATTCCAAGTTTGTTGTTATATTCCGCAGAACTCCCGCTGGGCTGACAACAAAATGCCCGTCCTCAATATAATTTTCTTTTCTATATTTAAATTTAAGCGTGTAGGCTGTTTTTGCAGAAAATATAATATGATTCATAATATCCTGCGGCACATTTACATCATTTACAGGCATAAAAGAAGTATCTTTTACATATGCAAGTGTAGAGACAACTCCATTCATCATTAGCTGAATCTGCATTGTTTTTTCTGCATCCATCTGATAAAAAGCAGGTTCCCATAAATTTGCTGCATCAATCGCGGGCTGAATTCCACGAAAACGACTGATCTTCCAAAAAGAATCTGCATCTACATGATCTAAAAATAAAAATATTCCTTCTAACACAGAACTTTTTCCGATATTATTTTTTCCAGATATCAGCGTAATCGGCTTTATTGCAGATAATTCGAGTCTATCAAATCCGCGAAAATTTTCAAAGGTTATCTTTTCAATCATGGCATTTTTCTCCATTATATCAAATCTAAAGATTCTGCTGCCTGTTTCTTTACTATCAACAAAATTATCGCTTCCCCTGGCGATATA
Source organism: uncultured Lachnospiraceae bacterium (assembly GCA_947086895.1). Classification (GTDB taxonomy): domain Bacteria; phylum Bacillota; class Clostridia; order Lachnospirales; family Lachnospiraceae; genus RGIG4057. The sequence goes on from CAMUAR010000065.1 coordinate 13,325, forward strand.
CCTCATACATCAAAAGAGCAGCTGCAACCGCGGCGTTTAATGATTCCACACTTCCTTCCATCGGTATTCTTATCTTTCCTGCTGCCAGTTCGCACGCTTTACTGGTCAGCCCGTTCGCCTCGTTTCCAATCATAATTGCTGTGCGGTCTGGATATTTTATCGCATCATACTCAACCGAACCTGCAAGGTGCGCCGCAAATATTTTAATCTCCTGCTCTTTCAATGTACAAAGCAGATCATAAAAATCCGGCGCATAAAAAAAAGGCACGCGATAGATCGCTCCCATCGTCGAACGAATCACTTTCGGGTTAAATACATCGACACTCTCGCGGCTCAAGATCACCCCTGTTATTCCGGCGCCCTCCGCTGTCCTTAAAATCGTGCCAAGATTTCCGGGATCTCTCAAATTTTCAAGCAAGAGAAGGCGAACTTTCTTTTCTGATTTTACATCTTTTTTCGGTGTCCCTTCAATCATATCGTCAAGCGTATATTCGGGCTGGCGCACAATCGCCAACACCCCCTGCGGCGTCACTGTTTTTGATACTTCTTTTAACACGGAATCGGACACAATCTCATAAGAAATATCCAAAAGCTCCTTTGACTCAGCTTCTTTTTGCCATGATTTAAAAAAACTTTCTGAAAAATATGCTTTTATAATGCTTTTTCTCGCATAATTAAGCACCTCTAAAAACATCTTTTTGCCCTCACAGACAAAAACTTTATCCTCGCGGCGCACAGAACCCTTTTCCTGAAGTTTTACCAAATACTTTATCTGTGCATTTGTACTGCTGCTTATCATAACACTCTCCATTTCAGCACGGCAAAAATCTGTTCCACTTTAAAATACCCGCAACTTTATCCTCCGATGTACGATAAAACAAAAAGCCGAATTCGACCATCTGACCGACCGGTTTTTCAGCCCGCTTATACAGGAATACTGCTCGTTTGTCGCACAGTTTTTAGAAAATTACAAAAAATTATTTCCAGCTCATGTCTCCAATGATGTCAAGCGGCTGTGCCATGATCTGTTTCTTGGATTTTACAACACAATTTCGGCTTACTGTATCGAGAAAAGCATACTGGACGCGCCGGAACAAAGCTGGATCTGTGATGTGCTGATCCAATGAAAAAACTAAGTTCAGTACCAAAACGGCATATCATCCCTGGAAGAATTGCGGATTCTTTTGATCGCCATAGCATCCAGCGCAATACAGAACACAACGATCGCAAGCATCATCCAATCATAATTTAAGCTTAAAAGAAAATCGTAGGCGCCGTGAATCAACATTGGGACAATCAGACACATTGTCATACATGTCTCCGCGCGCGCCTCACACTCATCCTGCGCCGCTTTCTTGGCCATTCCAAAATAATACCCCATATATACACCGCAGAATGCATGGAGCGGAATCGCCATCAAAGCGCGCATCACTGCAACTTGATATCCTCCGCCATTAAATATGTACAGGATATTCTCTATCGTTGCAAAACCGAGGGAACCGCAGACGCAATATACAATGCCGTCAAATGTACAGTTAAATTCCGGCTTGTTCCAAACTCTTCTTTTTATTGCCTCGCGCTTGCAAAATTCCTCCACAAGCGCCACGCCGATAAAATTCTGGACAAGAAGATACACGACACTCTCAGAATCGTGAAATATCCCTGCAAATAAATGCTGAAGCCCAATTTCAATCACCACGGCAGGCACTGCGGAAAGCACTCCCGCAACAAACACTTTAGCAAGCAGCCGAAATGGTTCTTTTTCCACTCCGTCCATCTTGTACACGTACCAGATTAAATAGATGGACGGAAATACTGCCAGTAACATTAAAAACATGCTTCCTCACATTCTGCCGTACAAACGGCATCCTTAAAATGTAATATCTTTCTTTCGGTGCAGCAGCAGACCGCCGTTTACAATTAGAAACGCCCCCATCAAAACACCGCTGACAATTGATAAAATCCCAAACACAATATTACATACACCCGCTGCTTTCATTGTTTTATAAACTTTTTCCATATTCCCTCTCATTCCGCCGCACAAACGGCACAGACAATCCTAACGTAAAAAAACTTCTCTGAAATACTTGATTTTTTCTGCATCATCCATAATTTCTATATATTTTTGTTTTAAGGCATCCATAATTTCCTTCCAGCAACCGGATAGAAATTATCTTTTATAAAGATTTTGCCCCATACTCTTTATAATAAACATCGATCGCCGCTTTTATCGTATCGTCAATCACAATTTTTCCGCCGCACTCGCGGTTATACAAACGCTCAATTACGTCCGCCATTGTCACAATCGCATTTGCAGGCATACCGTAAAGTTCGCTGACCTCCTTTAAAGCGCTCTGTTCCCCTTTTCCGCGCTCCATGCGATCCAGAGATACAATAAGCCCTGTTATCTTAATATCTCCCTGCGCCTTCAAAATAGGAAACGTCTCCTCAATAGACTTGCCGGAAGTTGTCACATCCTCAATTATAACAACGCGGTCACCATCTTTCAGCGGGCTTCCAAGCAAAATTCCCGCATCCCCATGATCTTTTGCCTCTTTGCGGTTTGAACAGTACTTTACATCAACGCCATACAGCTCGCCGATCGCAATTGCCGTCGCTACGCCAAGCGGAATTCCCTTGTATGCCGGTCCAAACAGCACGTCAAAATCCAGACCGTAATGGTCATGAATCGCCCTTGCGTAGTACTCTCCAAGTCTTTTTAGCTGACTTCCGGTCACATAAGCTCCAGCATTCATAAAAAACGGCGATTTTCTTCCGCTCTTCAGCGTAAAATCACCAAATTTCAACACGCCTGCCTCCACCATAAAATCGATAAATTGTTCCTTGTACTGTTCCATTCCTTTTTCCTCTCATTCCAAAATTGCATTCGGCTCCCGCCGCGGGAAATTTCCCGCGGCAAGTTAGTTTTAGTCTACCATAAACAACATGATTTATCAATGTGTTTGACTATTTTTAAAGGATTTTTATTCTACTGCACACATCCAATCAATTCATGGATATCCTCCACCTTGTTTTCTTCCATAAATTTCTCAATTCCCTCGATAACATCAATTGTCGCTGTCGGGTTTATAAAGTTTGCTGTGCCGACGGCAACCATCGTCGCCCCCGCCATAAGAAATTCTACAGCATCCTCTGCCGTCGAGATCCCTCCCATCCCAATCACCGGTATTTGCACCGCGTGCGCCGCCTGATATACCATGCGCAGTGCCACCGGCTTAACCGCTGGTCCAGACATACCTCCTGTCTTGTTTGAAAGCAGAAATTTACGCCTGTAAATATCAATTTTCATCCCGGTCAGTGTGTTGATCAAAGAGATTGCATCCGCGCCGCCTTCCTGCACGGATTTCGCCATAAGTGCAATATCTGTTACATTCGGACTTAGCTTCATCACAACAGGCTGCTTTGCATAGCGTTTTATTTCCCGCGTGATCTCGCATGCCATCTTTGGATCCTGACCAAATGCAATACCGCCCTCCTTAACATTCGGGCAGGAAATATTGATCTCCAAAAGATCGATCGGCGCATCGGAAAGTTTTTCCACTACCTCAATATAGTCCTCTACCGTTTTTCCACATACATTTACAATAATTTTTGTATCGTACTGTTTTAAAAATGGGATATCTCTTTTTATAAGTACATCAACACCTGGATTTTGCAGCCCGATCGCATTTAACATTCCCCCGTAAGTCTCCGCAACGCGCGGTGTCGGATTGCCGGACCACGGCACATTTGCCACCCCTTTTGTCGTCACCGCCCCAAGACGGTTTAAATCTACAAACTGCCCGTACTCCATCCCTGAGCCATAGGTGCCGGAAGCGGTCGTAACTGGATTTTTAAACTCTACGCCTGCGATTGAAATTTTTGTATTCATTTTTCTTTGTATTCTATTCCTTTCTTGATTTATGTATATGCCTACAGCTCAATCTCCTCCGCCCAGAACACAGGTCCGTCCTTGCAGACTCTCTTGTTGTGGACATTGCTGTGCTCGTCCACTTCTTTCGACTGGCACACGCAGGCAAGGCATGCCCCGACACCGCACGCCATACGCTCTTCCAAAGACAGCTGTGTCGGTATGCCAATCTCCTGCATATAGGACTTAACTCCGCGCTGCATTGGAAGCGGTCCGCAGGAAAAAGCCATACTTCCTTTTAGACCATGCTCTTTTGCAGCGTCAATCACATTGCCTTTTACCCCGATACTTCCATTATCGGTCGCGACAAAAACTTTACAGCCGCAGGCTTCAAACTCTTCTTTTAAAAAGGTCTGGCTGTCCCGATAGCCGAGTACCGCCGTTTTTTTGCACTTTAAAGCGGCAGCCAACGCCAGCAGCGGCGGAATTCCAATACCACCGCCAAACAAAAGCGCATGTTTATCCGGGGACATTTTTTCTGTAAAATACCCGTTTCCAAGCGGTCCCATAACCGCAAGTTTTTCCCCTGGCATACATTTTGATAATTCTTTTGTCCCGGCTCCGGCAACGCGGTAGACAAGCCGGATACGCCCCAGAGCCGCATCAATTTCACACAGACTGATCGGGCGCGGCAGCAGCTTTCCCGCATCTTTGCAATACACCGAAACAAACTGCCCAGGAACAGCTTCTCTGGCAATCTGCGGTGCTTCAAGCCACATACTGTATATCCCTTCCGCTAATTGTATATTTTCCAATACTAAAATATCTGCTTTTGTAATTTTTCCCATAATAATCCTCCATTCCGAGAACGTTTGTGTTCGAGGAACCGCAAGATCTTGCCGGTTCAAGGCTGATTTGTGACGTTCTCAGCACAAATAGCCATGCGAAAAATAAGTGCATCCACATTATTTTTCACAGTACTTTTCCTCCAGTTCAAAGCGCGCCTTCAGACAAACTTATACTTTTTTATTCTCTAAGGAAAAGGTTCTTGAATTTCCTCTATTGTATCTGATCTATCAAAAAAAAACAAGCTGTAGTTCTGTTCCCAAAATCCATTCTCTTTTTCCGTTTGTTCTGCTGTTACCACAGTGCCAGATTTCGTCATCAGATTAATATTTTCGATTGGAAAGGCACGTAACCTATTGCATCCGCATAGACGGGTGTTTGACACTTCTTTTTAACATCATATCGCAAGAATCCTTTATTTAAGC
>CAMUAR010000066.1 GCA_947086895.1 uncultured Lachnospiraceae bacterium
AATATTTTATTTATTAAACTACTCCTATCTCCTATTTTTCGCTGGTCTTATCCGTTTCTTCCTGAGCATTCTCCTTTCCAAGCAGCCCCGGCAGTTCCATTCCTGCCTGCTGAAACAGCTCATTCAACGGCGGCACAGATTTCATCATGCCAGAAAGAAAATCCGCTGTCGCTGTTTTTCCATCTCCTTTGCTTCCGCCATCCCACACAGTAACCTTATCAATTTTAATGCCTTTGATCGCCTCAACCTGAATCCGTACCAATTCTTCGAGTTTATCTGCAACAATCAGCTTCACAGCGTTATTGGAATCGCCGCCTGCGGCCTCAACAAGCTTTTTCATACCTTCCGCCTGTTTCTCTAAGATCTCCTGCGCACCCTTTGCCTGAGCTTCCATCTTTGCATAGATCGCATCCGCCTCGCCTCGCGCTTTGCGGCGTATCACTTCCGCTTCCGCCTCCGCCGCAATCTCTACCTGCTCTTTCTGAATCTGTGCTTTGACGATAATATCTGCCTGCTGTGTTGCCTTCTCCAACTGAGCACGAGTATTTTCTGCTTCCTGCTGTGCTACATAAGCCTCCTGTTTTGCGCGCGCTGCCTGTACTGCCTCGGCCGCTGTTGCAATGCGCAGGGCGTCCGCCTCCTTCTCACGGCGGTTTGCCTCCGACTGCGCAACCTCAATTTTTGCATCGTTCTCGCCATGGATCGCGCTCGCATTTGCAGCTGCTACCTGAATACGCTGATCTTTCTGCGCCAAAGCCTTACCAATCTCACCGTCACGGTCTTTCTCAGCCACATTTTTCTTTGCATCGTTGATCGCCTTCGCCGCCGCTTCTTTTCCTAATGCTTCAATATAGCCCGATTCATCTGTAATGTCTGTAACATTTACGTTAATCAGGCGCAGACCGATTTTCTTTAGCTCAATCTCCACATTTTTTGATACTGCAAGCAGAAATTTGTCGCGGTCTGTGTTGATTTCCTCGATCTCCATCGTCGCGATAACAAGGCGCAGCTGTCCGAAAATAATATCCTTTGCCAGCTCCTGAATCTCGTTTAACTTTAATCCCAAAAGCCTCTCTGCGGCATTCTGCATTACGCCCGGCTCCGTTGAAATCCCGACCGTAAATCTGGACGGCACGTCCACGCGGATATTTTGTTTTGACAATGCATTGCGCAGGTCAACATTGATTGAGATCGGCGTCAAATCCAAATATTGGTACGACTGAATTACTGGTACAACAAACGCTGCGCCGCCGTGAATACACTTTGCACTGCGCGCCTGCCCTTCGTGGTCTGTCCCAACTTTACCGTAAATTACCATAACCTTATCCGACGGGCATTTGCGGTAGCGCGACAAAATCCCTACAATTGCTGCAAACAAAACCAACACAACAACACACACCACAATCAATGGTTCCATAATTCCCTCCTACTCTGCCAACTTATGGCAAAACCTGATGTTAAGTTCTACTTTTATGCATTATCTAAAATCAATGAGTTTTTGGTTTTGCAAAAACCTTTGATTCCCACTATAGATAATCCTTTATGCTGTCACGCGCTCTACCACCACAGTATCTCCAACGACATCGGTCACTCGAACCACAGAACCTGCCAAGATCGATTCTGTTCCCTCGGTAATTGCATTCAGCTCAACAAACCGCGCGGATAAGGTTAATGTTATCTTTCCTCCGCTCTCGCCGCCGCCTGGAATCATTACATACACCTGCGCGCTCTCACCGATGGCAGACTTTATATCAAACGTGCCGTTCTCCGCCAGCTTCGCAGATACCTGCAGCAATTTCGCCACCACATACATAATAGCCGCACCGCACAGACCTCCAAGCAGCAGTGCCGGCGCAGACTGCATCCCGCCCTTTACCAGACAAATTGCCACCCATGCAAACGTGGTTGAAAATGCTACAATTCCCTGGAATGTAAATAACCGCAGCGTACCGATATCCGCATCTGCTCCATCCAATTCCAAGTCTATCTCTGTATCCGCGCTGTCCACTTCCAAATCCAATCCTGATGTATCTGAAGGATTTGCCCCAGCGCCTCCCTCCCCAAAACCTGTCAGGGTCAGAATCGTCTGGATAACCAACAGCAATGTGGATGGAATTGCAATACAATACAGCACTTTAAGCATTGCGGAAAGCCCTTCCCACCAAGCTGTCATACTACCACTCCCTTCATGTAAATTTTATTTACCATAATCATAACATCATCATCTATAACTGTCAAGATATTAAAAAAAATTTCAGTATTTTCTAAGAATTTTATGAGTAATTTATAAATTTTCAAAAATGTGCTTGATTTTTCGAATAACTATGCTATGATAAACGTAAATATTATTTACTTTAAGGACGGTGAACGTAATGGATGCAAAAATAGTTGGACAAAAAATTAAAGAAGCCCGGCTGTCCAAAAAAATGACCCAAGCAGAAGTTGTCGGCACATTTATCACGCGCAATATGCTAAGCCAAATTGAAAGCGGCACTGCCATGCCTTCTATGAAAACTCTTGCATACTTGTCCACCGTGCTTGATCTGCCGCTCTCTTCCTTATTAAACGAAGAAACCGGAACACTCGAACCACCGCAGACTCTTGTTGATTCCTCTCCTTACGGGCAGCTTTCCACCCTAAAATCGCTTGCTGCCAAACAGGACTTTCGCGGTATAATGTCCATACTGTCCGCCTCTTCTCTCTCTTCCGAGGATGATATCTACGATGAAAAAGCTGCATACTTCGCGCGCGCTTCCTACGAATGTGCGCTTTTGTGCGAAGCAGAAAAAGATTTGTCCGGTGCCATTGCTTATGCAAAAAATGCAGAATATTACGCTTCCGCGGGTTTTTATGCAAATCCCAAATTAAAAGCGGACGCTCTTTTACTGCTCGCACGGCTTGCGGAAGAACTTGGGCGGCAGTACCGCTAAAAAGACAATTTTCTTTTTATAAGGTGTTTAAAAAAAGTATCCTATATAATATTTCTCTGTGCATCGATCGTTCAGATTTTTGGAACAAAATAAAAATGAAAAAGTGGTTGACTCTGACGTTGCGTCATAGTTTATAATAATATTTGCACAGGAAAAAATAATAGAATTTGAGGTTTCATATGCGGACTGTCAACGAAGTAAGCAAACTCACTGGAGTTAGTGTGCGCACACTGCACCATTATGATGCAATTGGACTTTTGGAGCCTTCCAAGGTAACAGAAGCAGGCTACCGTTTGTATGACGATACAGCGATTGGCCGTTTGCAGACTATTTTAATGTTTCGGGAACTAAAATTTCCATTAAAAGAAATCAAGAATATTCTGGATAGTCCCGCATTTGATCAGCAAGAAGCACTGTCCCAGCAAATTCACCTGCTAAAATTACAGCAAAAACGAATTGGACAGTTGATTTCTCTCGCCTGTGAAATTCAGAAAAAAGGAGTAAATTATATGAATTTTCAAGCATTTGATACAGCGGAAATCGACCAGTTTTCAAAAGAAGTCAAAGAACGATGGGGTTCGACCGCGGAGTATACAGAATATCAAAAAAAATCGCGCAACCGCACAAATGAAGAACAGGAAAAGTTATCCAAAGAGATGATGAAACTCTTTTTTGAACTTGGCAAAATGCGCGCGCTTCCTCCGGCCGATTCTTTGGTTCAGGAAAAAATCGACGCGCTAAGACAGTTTATCACAAAGCACTACTATACCTGTAGCAAGGAAGTCTTTCAAGGTCTTGGTTCCATGTATGTGTACGACGACCGCATGAAGAAAAATATCGATGCAGCAGGCGGTGATGGAACAGCAGAATTTGTCAATCAGGCAATTATTGCTTATTGTTGTTAAAAATTTTATAAAATAAATTTTCCGGCTTTCAAAAACGCCTGCCAAAGTGATAAGCAAAGGGTGCCGTTTTTTTAATTTCAAAATGTACGGCACCCCATGCTGATCGAAAAATTGCCTAGCAGAAGTGGTCTACTTCCTTTCCCAGTTCACTGCTTACCTCGCGGCTCACATCCACAGCTTTTTGTACCTGCTGCATCTTATCCACAATACTCGCCGCATTCTCAGCTGAGACATCCACCGCTGTAGAGCCTTCCCCCATCGCTCCGGCAATATATTCAACCGATTGAAAAATATTGCCCATATTGTCGTCCAGTTCTTTTGAACTTGCTGAAAAATTCTGCATGATAGAATAAAATTCTTCCATATTGTCCACATACTCATCCATCGCTTCTACAAACTGGTCATAATCCTTGAGTATGCTGTTGTTGACATATTCCAGTACACCGCTGGTATTTTCTGATAATTCCTGCACTGCCTGGATCACTTCCTGATTAATATGCTGAATATTTTTTGCCGTTTTCTGGCAGTTGTCCGCAAGAGAATTGATCTCGCCGGCAACAACCGCAAAACCGCGCCCCGCATCTCCTGCCCTTGCCGCTTCAATCGAAGCATTCAGCGACAAAAGTGTGGTCTGGTTGGCGATATCAAGTATCGTTTCTGACAGCTTGTCGATTTTTTCTACTTTCCCGCTGTCATGGATAGAATGGTTCAGCAGTTCTGTAATCTCCCGCACTTTGTTTTCTGTAATCTCCCGCACTTCAACGATATGGTCCTTCATCCTCTTTGCGCTGCCGGATATTTTTACTGCTTTCCCAGATTTCTGGTCTGCTTCCTTCCACAGGATGTTCACCTGTTCTTTCAGTTTCCCGACGGTATTCTGAATAGTCCCTGATGTATCAGATACTGCTCCCATATTGGCGGCAAGCTTCTCGAGCGCCGCGGAAGATTCCGAAATATTTGCGTTGGCGTTGCGTACCATGCCGACAATCTCTTCATTCGAGTACAGCAGCCGCTTTGTGCCTTTCGACACTTTGTTAATGATCGCCTGAAGGGTATCAAGGAACTTGTTCATCCCATTTGTCAGAATCAGAAGTTCGCTTCTTGTCCGTATCGAGATTCTCGCATTGAGATCTCCCTTATTTTCATTGATCGCAACCACCATCTGATGCAGTTCGTTTGAAAAACATTTGATCGGCCCTATAATATGCAGATGAAACAGAAGCTGATTGATGCCGATAACTACAAAAATAGCCACTGCTCCCAGGATACTCGTATTGATCGAATGGTTATATTTATTCTGCTGTTCCTCTTTGATCTGCTGGATTGCCTGCTCAAAATATTCCGTGGCCAGTTCCAGGTTGCTGTCAAATTTTTCATCCTCCGCTTCCAGCGAATCCAGCTTTGCATCAACCTCCCTTATACTCTTGCCCTCCGAGGAAACCAGCACCGCCTTCGCGCTGTCCACATAGGCTTTAAGCCCCGCCCTCATATCTTCGATATTGACATCCTTGTTCTCTTCCAGATAAATCTGAAGCAGCGCGATATCTTCAATCAACTGGTTATATCTTTTATCTATGTTGCTGAGCAAATGCTCCTTTTCTTCTGCGTCGTCCTCCGCCAGATATGCATAAATGTATCTCTGAATCTTTTCATAATCTTTCTTCATATCTCCTCTTAATACCATCGCCGAGAGATATGTATCGCTGATTTTATTCGACTCACGTATTATACTCTGGAAATTATTGATGTTGATCCCAAAATAAATCCCAAAAACCAAAATTAAAACCACATTCATTAAAACAAGCATTGTCGTAATCTTGCTCCAAAAAGAAACTTTAACTTCTTTTTTTTCCATTTTGAGTCCCTCCGATTATTTTTATTTGCGTTTCCAATCCAGTATATGCATATTATTTCCAGATAGATAGATGTATTTTTCGCTATTTCTTTATAATACTACATAAAAAAAGCCTGTTAGGAATTTCCTATTTTCCCGACATGCTGTTATATAATCATTGAGAATAAAAATTCTTGCCGCACTTTGTAGATTGCAAAACGCTTCCATGATCTCTGGTAAGATAATATAAAACATTTTATTCTAATAGTTTCATCGTTGTCCTTTGATAAGTTTTATACTATATTTCCCTGCTGGGCATTCACATGGTTCTTCTTTTTGCCAGATGTCAAACCAACATTACTATACTGTATACATTTTCTGTCAAACCTCCCTGCCTGTTTTTTCAAAGAATATTGCTTTTTCCTTCTGCCTTTCTAACAAAAGAACCCTTTTGAATTCTGCCTTTATATATAGTACAGACTTCATTTCGTTATTATAACATAATAAAGGTTTATTTTCAATCCTCTCATTGTATTCCACACAAAAGAAATGTATCCTCATAAAAGGGATAAAATTTTGCTTTCCCTTTGCTGCAAACCAAATTTTATCTTTTCTAAATACACAAAAAAACAGTTATAAACTTATTTGACTAAATTTATAACTGTTCTTTTATAATTTTAAATCAGACAGTTAAAATACACTTAAAATAATTAATACAACGGATATGCGTCCGTCAGCATTTTAACAAGAGACACTATCTGTTCTCTATTTTTATCCAGCCCCTTGATTGCAAGCGAGATTGCTTCTGCGACAATATCCATATCCTTCTCTGTAAATCCGCGCGTTGTGACTGCAGGAGTTCCAAGGCGAATACCGCTTGTTACAAATGGGGACGCCGGATCGTTTGGAACTGTATTCTTGTTTGCTGTAATATTTACTTCATCGAGAATATGCTCCGCATCCTTTCCGGTAATTCCCATACTCTGCAAGTCCACCAACATTAAATGGTTGTCCGTGCCGTTTGACACAATAGAAAAACCGCGCTCTGTCAGCCCTTTGCATAGTGCCTGAGCATTGTCGATAACGCGTTTTGCGTACATTTTAAACGACGGTTCAAGCGCCTCTTTAAAGCAGACTGCCTTCGCTGCAATCACATGCATCAAAGGACCGCCCTGAATACCAGGAAACACTGCTTTGTTCAGTTTATACTCCGCTGCAAACTCCTCGCTGGAAAGAATCATACCGCCCCTTGGTCCGCGCAATGTTTTATGTGTGGTAGTAGTTGTAACATGCGCGTAAGGAATTGGACTTTCATGATATCCCGCTGCGACAAGCCCGGCAATATGAGCCATATCGACCATCAAGAACGCGCCGACTTTATCCGCAATTTCACGGAATTTTTTGAAGTCAATTTTTCTCGCATAAGCGCTTGCACCTGCAACAATCAGTTTTGGACGGCATTCTTTTGCAATGCGCTCAACTTCATTGTAATCGATAAATCCATCGTCGTTGACCCCGTAAGGCACAATGTTAAAGTATGTCCCAGAAAAATTCACTGGGCTGCCGTGGGTCAAATGCCCGCCGTGCGCTAAGTTCATACCCATCACCGTATCGCCTGGCTTTAACAGTGCAAAAAACACTGCCATATTTGCCTGAGCGCCGGAATGCGGCTGCACATTCGCATAAGTGCATCCAAACAGCTCCTTTGCCCTTGCGATCGCCAAATTTTCGGCCATATCGACAAACTGGCATCCGCCGTAATATCTCTTTGCCGGATAACCTTCTGCATACTTGTTGGTCATTGGGCTTCCCATCGCTGCCATCACTGCTTTACTGACAAAATTCTCTGAAGCGATCAGCTCAATATGGTCATTTTGTCTGCCGATTTCAAGCTCAATGCTCTGTGCTAATTCTGGGTCGAAGCTTTTGATTTCATCGAATGAATACATTTCTTCACCTGTCCTTTCTTTTTTACATCACCGCGCCGCAGTAAAAATCACGCGCAAGTATGAAAATTGATATCATTATACAGAACGGTTCAGAATTCGTCAACCATTGATTTTTTCAATAGCTTTAATCTTTTATGTCTTATGCTCTCAAATGTTATATTCTTTCGAATTCCGCAGAGATTTCTCCCTACCAGGATGAAAAATCAGGGAAACATTCAGCTCAAAATCCATGCATTCTCCCGGTGCAAGCACGGGCAGTCTATCGTTTGCAGCAGCTTTGCTGACACTGTCGTAAAAACCGTTCGATGGTTCCAGCGCACAATTATAATCCCCCAAAAATCCTCCTGCCGTCACCCACACGCCAAGATAAGGAAGCTTTTCTTTGTTATATTGCAGCAGACAGCACATTCTTCTGGAAGGATAAAAGAATCCGCAGCAAGCGGATTGTTCGGAAATTGTCCCGTCCGCTGATTCCGGTTCTATATAATACTTTACCGCTTTGCGTGAAGCTGCCGCTGGAACCTTTGAAAAATCATAGACAGACTTTTTATAGGGATAAATCGTATCTGGTCTGCCAAGGTCTTTATCTTCGAGTACATTTCGGCACCGTTTTGTGTCCTCTGGCAACAGAATTTCCATATCTTCTTCATAGCGCATCAGACCATGCCAGGTCCATATTGCAGGAAGCTCTTCTTCCCCGATGTTTGTAATATCATAGCGCATGGAAAGCGTATCTTCTTTCAAATACAGCTCTTTCTCATAACGATAACCAAACGCTTTGCTCTCCCAAGCGATTTTTAAAAAATCCTGTCTGCAGTCCAAAATTTTAAAATCTGCGCTCCATACTTCCCCATGGTCTGGATAATGCAATTTCCTGTGATTCCTTATAAAATCTTCCTTGTCAATATTTGGGAACGCATCATCCAGACCGTAAGCATACCGTGCAAAGCCCTGCCGCGCAGCTCTTTTTTTTGCTCCTCCAGGCTGCGCAGCCGCTTCAAACATTCTTTCTTTATGAAAAAGGGAAGTAATTTTTCCTCCCATTCCTGGGTAGACAACCACCCGAAGAAATTTGTTTTCTAATAATTTTACCATTATCTCCCAATATCATAAACGCTTTTTACACGGATTCCTTCCGGCTTTCCAGAAAGAATCTTTACCGTTCTGCTGTCCGCGTTTAAATCAAAGAAATTATCTGTAAGAATCAAATCATCCTGCTCGTTGCGGATCTCAACGGATTTTGCATAAGCGTCCGCATGTACTGTGATTTCATCCCCCTGCAGCGTCCAGGATAAATTTGGATTCTGGAACGCAAAGTATTTTGGCATAATAAACAGAACGCTTCCGGCAGAAACCCATGTTCCATCAAGAAAAAGTTCATAGCTGACATACTCTGTAAAAGGATCCAGTTCCGGCAATTCGCATTTTGGCAGGAAAAGCGCAGTCAAAGCAGGAACTTCCAGCTCAGATTCTTCCTCCCGAAGTACGTTTCCGTCATTCTTTCTTACTTTCCAGCGAACAACCGCTTTCTTCGCCTGTCTTGTCTCGTTGGACACATTAAACCGCACAGACTTGCAGAAAGAAGGATCTTCCGCATTGATATTTCGATCCTGAGTCATCATGCTTTCTTCCTCACAGGAAAGAAGCACTGGTGCAAAGAACCGTCTCGCATAATAGTGAAGCGCCTTCCAGCGTCCGTAATAGTCAATCGAAGCCCACGACGCGCCCGGCCAGATATCATTTAACTGCCAGTACACAGCTCCCATACAGCGCCCGCGGTATCTGCGGAAATGTTCCGCCGCATTCCGAATCGCCTCCGCCTGAAGAAGCCATGATGCATACACCGTCGTTTCCAAATCGTTCGGATATAAAAACTCCTGCTCCATATAAGTCATTATTTTTCCGTTTGCGCTGTTGTTCCTCTGATGTTTTTCCATTACGTAGGAGAAAATATTGCGATCCTGCGGCAGTGTAAAGCTCTCAATGGTGCGAATGCTTGGGAACGACTGAAAGCCAAATTCCGACGCATAGCGGAAATAAAACTTGCGGAACTCTGTGATTGGACGACCGCCATGCCATACATCCCAATAATGCACATCACCGCGGTTTTCGTCGTTCGGGTTGTCAAATCCGCCGCCCGAAGAGGGACTTGCCGGCCAGTAAAACGTATCTGGATCGTACTTTTTCAACAGCTTCGGAAGAATGTACTCATACATCTTAAAATAATCCCCCAGCTGTTTTGGAGAGTTCCCCCATCCGCCGCCTGCGACAAACATCTCCATCTCATTGTTGCCGCACCATAACGCCAGACAAGCATGACTGCGGATTCTTTTGATATTATCAATAAATTCCGCTGTAATATTCTCCTCGAATTCGTCCGTCAGCTCATACACTGCGCAGGCAAACATAAAGTCCTGCCACACAAGCAGACCAAGCTCGTCGCATGTATCAAGAAAATCATCCTCCGGATAATACCCGCCTCCCCAGACGCGAATCAAATTAAAGTTTGCCTCCGCACAATCTTCCAACAATTTTCTTGTCCGCTCTGGCGTAATTCTGCCGAAAATATTATCCTGCGGAATATAATCCGCACCCATTGCAAAAATGGTAATACCATTTATTTCATGCGCGAAACTTTCTCCATACTCGTCTTTTTCACGGCGTATCCCAATGCTGCGCAGTCCGATTCTTTTTTCTGTGCGGTCAATTTCAGCTCCGTCTTTTTTTAACACCGCTTCCAATGTATATAAATTCTGCTCGCCGTATCCTCTCGGCCACCAAAGCGCTGGATTTTCTACAATAATCTCCTGTGGTGAATTTTCATAAGTTTTTGTCTGTCCATCTGGGGTACGCAAAATAATATCCCAAGAATAGTCGAAGTCTTTACCTGTTACACAATCCAGGCTGATTCCTGGGCGCAATACCACTTTGCCGTTTTCATGCTGCTGCCGGATATGGAGATCTGAGATCCTTGCATCTTTTATATACAGCAATGACACTTGACGATGAATTCCGGCGTCGGGAATTCTTGGACCCCAATCCCATCCAAACATAGAATGTGCTTTTCTTAGATGAGCAAAACCATCCATCGCGTCAATACAGCCGACTGCACGCACTTTTGCCTGCTCCTGTTTAATATATTTCAGGGCGGAATGGAATAAAATTTCCAAATGATTTTCTTTTTTCAATAATTTTGTTACATCAAACTCATAAGTGCGGTGCATATTTTCTGCTGTTCCAACAAAATCTCCATTCAGCCGAATTTCCGCTAATGTGTCCAGACATTCAAACCGCAGGCAGATCTTGTCTGCACTTTCCGGCTGCGCGGCAAAATCACAGCAATATAAAAATTCATTTTCCATCACGGCTAACGCCTTTAATTCATTGTCCCTCCAATAAGGATCTTCCAGTTTTCCGCCTTCGATCAAATCCGCGTAGACGGAACCAGGAACTTTTGCAGAAATCCAGTCTTTTTCCCCAGCAATCTGCATTTTCCAATGATTATCCAAATTCTGAATCAACATCAATACATCCTCTTTCTTAACTTGTTATTCTTCTTTTATTTGATAAATCTTTCCACTTTCCAGACATAAAACACAAGCTTTTTCTGCTATCTGTCCAATATTCAATATATTTTCTTCTCCTTTTTCCTTTGCGACAAGAAACGCTGAAGATACTTCCTGATTTTCTTTGCCCTCAAAGTTTCCGTAATCCGCAATATGGAAATTCAGCTGCTCCGTCTTACCTGCTTCTATCCTAATGCACTTTACTCGATAGTTTTCTAATTCCATCGAGATCTTATGTCCGCCTTCTATGACCATCCCACAGCAGGATGCGTTCTTCCATTCCTTCGGTATCCCATAAGCAAGATATACTTCATTTTTCGAGCGGTGAACAAACATTTCACTTACAGCCGCCGCCATAATAAAGCCCGCTTCCAATGTAAAAGTATCCGACGGCTCTCCGGCATTGGTATCTGCCACGCGCAAAACTCCACACCAGTTTGGATCACCATTGGCACAAAACGTATTTCTGGAACGAAATACCAAACAGTAAAGTTCCAACAGCATCGCTGCCATATTGCCCCTGCCGCAGCGGGAAGCAAAAATAGAAAGGTATGGGAACGACCATGAAGCATACTCGGTATATCCTTTGTCAACTACCGCATTGAGCGAGCGCGCCGCGCAGTCGCTGTGAATATCTGTTCCCAATGGAAATACAGGGAACATCTGGCAAAAATGGCGGTGAGATTCAAAGATATCTTCTCCTGGAAATAGAGGATAGCCCTTTTCTCCTTTGACAACAGGTACAAGTTTTTCATTAAATTCTTTAAAATCCGTGCCGCCCTTTCCTAATTTTACCGCATAAACTGCAAGATGGTCAAGCACATAATGAAGTGTGGAAATTACAATCGTCGCATCATCCCGAATCAACATTCTTCCATCTTTAAATACTTCCGGCGAATTGGTAAATGGGATATGTAAATACTCGTCCTCTTTTTGATAAGCAATTCCCTGATACAAATGTATTACTCGTTCCAAGAAAGGATATATAGAAGAAGCCAAGCGTTTATCATCTCTTGAAAATTCATAATACCATACAAAATCTGCCGCTACAAATAATTCCGGTCCAAGCAGACAGTTCCAGAAACACCATTCTCCTCCTGCTCCATATCCTCCCGGCGCCATCATAACCGGACAGTGTATTGCATTTGAAATGCCAAAAAGTTTATAAGCGCGCTCCATAAGTCTTGGCATAATGCTGGTATAGTAATCAATATACGCCGCTCCCAATTCCGCATGGTTATTTTTATAAACCGGCCAATAACAAGCCTGCACATTCATGTCATTGTGCAGGTCGCCGCACCATGCCGGCATCCGTAAATCGTTGTTCCAAATTCCTTGTAATGTAACTGGCAGACCATTTTCTCTTTCATTGGAAAAAATTTTGTACATCTCCGCATCATAAGCCTGCTGAAGCCGCTCGTTCGGCACTGTGACATCCGCTTTTTCCCAATAGGACGCCCATGATTTTTTATGCTGCTCCCAAAAAACATCTTTTTCTTTTTGATAGCGGCAGATCAGCGCGCTATTTTTTTCTTCCAGCTCTGCTGCCACAGCATTCAAACTTTTCGTTTTTGTATCCATAACAGCCTGCAGCGTCACATAGATATTATTTTCCTGCGCGCAGCAGCTTAACGCAGCAATTCCATTTTCAGAATAAGGCTGCAAAATACAGGAAATCTCTCCGTTCTGCTTTGTCTGATACTCAGGATATCCCCATTCCTTTAATACAGAAAGATTTCCCTTTGATGTATCCCATCCAGCAGCCCTGATTTGAAATTTACAATTCCCTCTGTCTTTTATCTGCCCGCTGCTCTGCATTGGCAAGGAGTTAGAATCTTTAATTTCATTAAAGTTTATATTATTTAGTGTTATATTGAATAAATTTATATTAGAATCAAGATAAATTATACACTGTATTTTTTTATTGTTTTTCAAAGTAAAAATAACATTTGAAACTGCTGTTTCATAATCTAGTTCCCCGTAAAATCCTGTAATTTCTTCTTCAAATGCAATGGAAAAACTAAGTCCTGGCAGTTTGGTGCGCCAATAGTTTGTTCCTTTTACTGGATTGTTAAAATAAGTGCCATCAAAGAATTTTTCTGGATTTTCAATGAAATCTTTAAATGTCCCCTTTGGCGTATCCTCCCAGGAATCCCTAGTCTCCCAGAGCTGTTCGTGATCGATCGCAAAACACGCCTGATTTTCTCTGACATACAACAGGCTTCCCATCTGACTATTTCCCCAGAACATACCTTCGTTAAAACGTTTTGGCAGGCGGTCAATAATAAATTTTTTCTTTTCCCTTCTCATAGATAACCTCTTATTTTTAGTTCCGCATTCGCCCTCCCAGCCCCTCTCTCTTAGAACAATTTTTGTCCGCTCTGCGTTCAAAAATCGTTCTGGGGCTGTTCCGGGCTTCTGCTGTTTTTTTAGTTCCGCATTCGTCTTTCCCACGCACTTTTTCCTGAGAGAATTTTTGTTTGCTCTGCTTCCAAAAATTCTCTCGTGCGCGCTCCAGACTTCTGCTGTTTTTTGTTCCAGTTTTTATACGCGCTTTATATGAATAAATTTGCTGTCAAAATCTCCGTAAAGCGAAGTTTCCAATCCTGCATTCATCAGCGTGCTGCCATGCAATGTTTCTTCCATGCCCTCCACTTGGTAGACAGCCTCCGGGCATAGCCCCTGCGGATATACTTTTGGCTCGGCAGCATCATAATGAAAACCTTGATGGAAAGCAAAGATTACAATATCTTCTCCATTTTCACTGATATATTCTACTGCATGGAGCGGGCTTTCTCTAAGGGAAGATAAGCGGTACTGCATTCCATACTGCACGGTCTCTCTGATTTCTTTGTACTGCGCAATATATTTTGCAAATTCTTCTAATGTTTCCTCCGAAAAACGGCTGATATTTGCACCGATTCCAAGCATTCCCATCATAGCCGAATGAAATCTGTAAGAGTATGGTCTTTCGTATTTTCTTGAATCTCCTGTGGAAGCATCCGTCACCCAGGCTGTCATAATACGCGGCGCATAAAAGTAAGAAAATCCTTCCTGGATCGAAAGCCTGCTGTAAGCGTCCGTATTATCGCTCGGCCAGCATTGATCTGCAAAACGCAGAATACCAAGGTCTATTCTTGAACCGCCGCCGGAGCAGGTTTCAAATTCTACATTCGGAAAACGCTTTCTTAATTCCTCCCATATTTCATATAGAGCAACTACATGGCGATACCAGAGTTCTTTGTCTGTCGCTGTATTTCCCGCACTCACATCCATCAATGTTTTATTCATATCCCATTTTACAAAACTAATATCTGGATTTTCTCCCAGCAATTTTCCCATAAAATCAAGAATAAATTGCTTTACTTCCGGCTTTCCAATATTTAATGTATACTGATTTCTCGCCTGCATTGGTTCTTGATCTTTAAAATGATAAACCCAATCTGGATGTTCCCTATACAAATCACTGTCTGGATTCACAGATTCTGGCTCTACCCATATTCCAAAATCCATACCAAGTTTTTTCACATGCAAAATCAGCTCATTTAAACCGTTTGGAAATTTTTCTTTGTTGACATACCAGTCGCCTAATCCCGCTTTGTCGCTGTGTCTTTGTCCAAACCAGCCGTCGTCAATAACAAACAGTTCCACGCCGATTTTTGCAGCGCGCTCTGCAAGTTCTTTCTGACTGTCTACCCGCACGTCAAAGCATGTTGCTTCCCATGAATTATACAATACACGCCCTGTTTGTCTGCGCGGCAGAATATGCCTGTTCTCAAAGGAATGCAGCGTTCTGCTCATTTTGCCGTACCCGCCGACAGTAAAGCCCACATACATAATTGGCGTCTGTATTTCCTCGCCGTTTTTTAATGTGTACGAAAAATCGAAATTGCTGATTCCTGCTGTAATCTTAACATCTTCGAATGTTGTTTTTTCAAATGTAATCTGCCAATTTCCGCTGTAGCCTAACAACCCAAACCATACGTTTCCTGACTGCTCATCTGCTGTTCCATTATCCAAAGCGAACGACGGATTAAAGTGCGGTCCTGTGTTTCCGGTACGAGATTGTATTGTAAATGCTCCATTTTCTAAATACTGGTCATTACAGTGGGATTCTCCTGCCCATTTACCGCTTAAATATCGAACGCGATATTTCTTCTGCGGCGGTATTGATACGGAACCAGATTTTAAATTTTCTATTACAACTTCTTCTCCGTTATTTTTCAGCCGCATAGAACGTCCGATCATATCAAATTCTGGAAATATCTCATAAATTATTTCTGCTGTTAAAGGAGAATCTTCATTCTGGAAACGCAAAATAAGTGTCTCTTTTTCCCCCTCAGTTTGAATGGAATAATCCTGAAAATGCATATTAAGTTTTCTTGTTTCAGGATAGTTTACTTTCAAACAGCTCTCCAGCACACTGTAGCTGTCCCAGAAACCATATTCTTCTCGATTTCTGTCCAAATTTTGATCAAAACTGCTATGACCTCTTCTTTTTACCAGATAGCCAAGTTCCTCACCGTAAAGTTTTTCTCCCCAATATACATTGGCAGGCACATCTCCATCCGTAAATACATAGGAGGAGTTTTGCATCTCAATCACAAATAAATTATTTTGGTATGTAATCATTCTTTTTTGCTCCTGATTATAAGTTCCGCATCCGTCCTTCTCGCACCCTTTTCCTGGAAGGATTTTCGTCTGTTTTACATCCTAAAATCCTTCCGGGTGCGCTTCGGACTTCGCTGTTTTTGAATTTTCTAAAAATCTTTTTGGACGCTTTGGGTCTTATTGTTTGTTGTCTTTTATTTTACTTCTTCTAATAAATATATTTTCGGCTGGGCTTCTTGTAACGCGATACATACAATATTTTTTACCTGAGTCTCTTCGCCTGACCATAGGTCTTTCGCTATGTAAACGGTTTCTTTATTTAGACCAATTCTTTCCAAGGAAAGTTCCATGTTCTTCTTTTCTGTGTTGGAAAAGTTAAATACCGCAAGATAAAGAGAACCATCCTCTTTTCTGCGCACAAAACTATCGCAAGCTTTATCCCCTGTATTTCCTTCTACTGGTCGGAACGTTTTCCCTGCTGTTGCCACTTCCAGTATTGCCTTGTTGGTTAAAATTTCTTCCGCCCGTTCTTTTGCTGCTTCTTGTCTATAATCATCACTGTTCAACAACATTGTACCTGAAATTACCGCTGAGAAAAACCGCGACATTCCTTCGTTAAACATGCTCTCTTCTCTGTGGTTATAACTGTTGTACAGCACTACATGATCTGGATCGTTAAACCGATATACATTTTCATTCAGCCACCAGCCATAAGACAGCGAATTCAGCATATATTCTGTCCAGTTAATGGTGCCGAACACATCGCAGGAGATTCTTCTTCCATGAGCATATTGTCCTGGGAATATCGGCGCGATGGAAAGGCTGATAAAGAAATCCTGTGCTTGTAATTCTTCTTCTAAGATTTTATCAACCTGCTGCATTCCAAAATTGTACGCCGCAATCCCTGTAGTAATATTCTTGTCGTAATGTATTCCTTCCACTGCTCCGTGAGCCATAAAATCCATCTTGACATACTGGAATCCCCAGCGCTTAAAGTTATTTAATTCCCATTCCAGACGCATTTTATTTCCTGGATGGGTTGGGTCAATACAAAGTCCCCCGTCGATTGGCGGCAGAATATTCCCCTCTTCATCTTTTAATAAAATATCTTGCCAATGGTATTTTCCATCTGTTCCTGGAACAGCTCCTTCGGAATCGCTTTTGCCCCAAAAAGTAAATGGTGTTGTATAAATTCCAGGAATCTGTCCGTTCGCTTTTACATGTTTTGCTGCCGCAATCAATTCTTCTTCTGTTAAACGATCCCAGAACGCATCAAAGTTAATATATACTCTTCCGTCTGCCGAATATCCTTTCGGCTGTAATTTTTCTTTTATAAAATCGGAAGTTTTTGTATAAATATCATAGTTGATCTCGGTTGCAACTGCCGCCCATGAATTCCAGCCAACAGGAACTCCTTTTTCCCATTTTAACGGCGGAGCTATAATACCGTTCGCCTGTCCATAAGCCTCCAGACCATCACGATAATCATTATAAAAACCAAGGAAGATCTTTGGTGAATCAATCTGTGTTCCGTATACAATACCATGTGGTAATGTATCTCTTGTTATTTTTGAAGTGACGCCCGCAATTACATCAAGTCCGCTAAGCGAGGAAGCACTTTCCTTTTGAATTTCATTTCCTGTTTTCGGAAGATGTCTTTCTTCTTGTACTACTTCCTGCTGATTTGCTTTTCCTTGCTGCTGCGCACGGATTCCTGTTTTCCAAGTAGAGTGCGAAATCGAACCTACTACCATCCCATTGCGTGATGCCGCGTCATATACCGCGCTTATTTCATAACTTTCTCGAATTTCCGAAAATGGCAGTGCTGCGTAGCGAATAAAGTCATCGTTATCAAACGGCGTGAATAAGTAGCGCATATCTTCCCCTTCTGGGAATGTTATTGTTTCTGCCTTTAAAACTGAGATTTCATTACTGCCAATTCGCTCTTCGCTTTTTACGCTGGTTTCAGCGATCAAATACGAATCTTTATAAAGATAAAATTTCTGAAGTAATGTTATTGCATCGTTGTATTCTTTTGATACAGAGAGAACTTTTCCCTGCCCGAAATCATCTTGAATTTCTTCTACATTTACTTGACTTGTTCCTGGTTCTGTGCTGTTATAAACTCTGCCGTCGGAAAGCTTAACAGCCGAATGGATACCCGAAAGGCAAAATCCATTGTTTCCTTCTATTTTGGCTTTTCCTGATTCCAAATCATAAATAATTGTTACCAACCCGTTTGAAAGATTGATTTGTTTTTCTTCTTGCCCGACCTGAACAACGCTCATAAAATCCTCCTATTTTCAGTTCCGCAGGAACTCTTCCCGCACACTCTCTCCTAGAAGGTTTCGCGGT
>CAMUAR010000067.1 GCA_947086895.1 uncultured Lachnospiraceae bacterium
GAACAAGAAGAAAAAATGATTGACAAAATCATAACAGCAATATCTGATTATATACCAATTGAACCTATGGAGATTACACCCGTTTCCATGTTATCTTTTCCGGGACTGGAAATAAGGAAGAACCAACACCGGGTATTTCAAGACGGGGAGGAAGTAAACCTTACCCGTCTTGAATACAGTACCATTGTATTCCTTGCTTCCAATCCTGGTATTGTTCTCACGCAAGAACAGATATTTGAAGCCGTCTGGAACATGGATAGTGATAGCTGCCATTCAAGCGTTGCTAACGTGATTTACAACCTACGGAGAAAGATAGAGCCGGACTGCAAAAACCCGACCTATATAAAAACCGTGTTAGGTGTCGGCTATAAATTTGACGGATAAACACCGGGGAATGATGATTGATACATTGTCATTTCCCGGTGTCTTTTTCTGCCCTTGTGGACGCTTAGAAGCCCGTTTCCGGGCGGCAATGGTTATTTCTTTGTTGCACTACAAAACGCCCATGAAATGCCCTTAAAACGCTTCCTGCTCACGTTCTAACTGTCTGTATTTGTTTTCCGTATTCATATTCCTGTAAGGGTTGGGGAATTTCCCAACAAATAAAAATTCTATACGCCACTTCTTAAAAGGATATAGAATTTTTTGGGATTGAGTACTCAATCCCTATGCTTGCTATTCAGCTATTCTAAACTTTTTATAAAATTTTCCGAAAACTTTGCCATTTTTTACCTCCCGTGCGTAGTAAGTAGTAGAGGGGGAGTTTACGCTATTTCCGTATAGTGTACTTGCCGCTTCTCATAAAATTTAGGGAAACCGTCAAAGGAGAAAGTTTATGCCAAGAACTAATAACTCTCCTACACCCGATACCCAGATACGAATGGAAAGCCTTTCCAATGAAGAAAAACATTTCATGGAAGAAAGTCTTTCCATAGATAAAATGAGGCTGACCGTTACCAACATCTACCCCGCCTTTCAGAAAAAATCAGAGCAGGAAACCCGGCAGGAAGTCGGGGCACGGCTCTATCAGATTTTTAAAAAATATGCGTAAGTCCCTTGCAAAACAATCATGGAAACGATATGATCGTTTTGTGGATATGCGTCTTACGTTTTAGGAGGTAGATAGAATGTATGACGCATTATATGCAAGACAGTCAATCGAAAAAAAGGACAGCATATCCGTAGAAAGCCAGCTTGAGTATTGCAGATACGAAACCCACGGGGAAGCCTGCATTGAATATACGGACAAAGGTTTTTCGGGCAAGGACACCAACCGTCCCGGCTTTGAAAATATGATGAATGATATTCGTGCAGGAAAAATCAAACGGGTTATTGTCTACAAACTCGACCGTATCAGCCGTTCCATTTTGGATTTTGCAAACATGATGGAGATATTTCAGAAATATCATGTGGAGTTTGTTTCTTCCACGGAAAAATTTGATACGTCCACGCCAATCGGCAGGGCAATGTTAAATATCTGTATCGTGTTCGCCCAACTGGAACGGGAAACTATACAAAAGCGGGTAACGGACGCTTATTATGCAAGGTGCAAGCGCGGTTTTTACATGGGCGGGCGTATTCCCTACGGCTACCGTCTGACGAACACGGTCATTGACAATATCCGCACTTCCATGTACGAGGAAGTCCCGGAGGAAAGCGAACAGCTAAAGCTGATTTACTCCATGTATGCGGACACGGACAATTCACTTGGGGATATTGTACGATACTTGAACGAACACCAGATTAAAAATCTGCGTGGCGCAAACTGGAATACCGCCCGTATCAGTGAAATGCTCCGCAATCCCGTGTATGTGCAAGCCGATATTGACGTGTATCAGTTTTTCCAAAGTCAAGGCGCAAATATCTATAACCCGGCAAGTGACTTCACGGGTTACAATGCCTGCTATCTCTACAAAGGTACGGTTTCCACTTCAAGAAAGCAAAGTGACCTGTCCGACAAAGAGATTGTGCTTGCGCCGCATAAGGGTTTTATCCCCTCTAAGACATGGTTAGCCTGCCGCATACGGTGTCTAAATAACCGACAGTCAACAAAGACTTGCAAGCCGAAAAATTCATGGCTTGTTGGTAAGGTAAAATGCGGCAAATGCGGTTATGCGCTGACAATTCGTAAGGCGAAAACAAAGTGGGGACGTTACTTTGTTTGCAGCCAGTCGGGAAGCCGCGGAAGCAACTGCACCGGGGCAGGCTGTACGGTTTATGCAGACGTTTTAGAGGAATATATGCTTGGTGCAATCAAGGAAAGACTGTCAGAATTTCAAAAACTCTCCTGCCTATCTGACACAGGAGACGAACAAAGGCACATGACGAAAAAAATCCGTCTGACACAGATTGAGGAAGAAATCGAAGAACTTCTCTCCAAAGTGTCCGGGGCAAGCGGCGTTCTGATGAAATACATAGATGAAAAAGTATCAGAACTGGACGCAGAGCGGAAAGCCTTGCAGGAAGAAATCGTTACGGCAAATGTCACAGATACAGAGGGCAGATTGAAGCAGATAACCAATCATGTGAAAACATGGGAAACGCTCTCTTTCGAGGACAGACAGGCGGTAGTCGATACGCTTATCAAAGTTATCCGCATTGCAGACGGAAACATTGAAATCACTTGGAACATATAACCATTAGCCATGAAAGATTGAAGTACGGCATTTTGAGGGAAATATTTTATGAGATATTTTTACTTCAATCCTCCCGTTTCGGTGAAAGCCTTCGCATGGTGCAGGAGGAACTGGATTCAAAGAACTTTTATGCATTTAACCCGGCGTTTGATAGAAAATGTTAAAGTAATTTTTAAAATCTTAAAAAACAATTGATTGGCTTGTTTAAAATGGATGGCTGCTGCAGTTTTTTGCGGCAGCTGTTTTTTGGTGTGAAACTTACTTTGGAAATTTGTTATTGGTTGCTGACGCGGCGAAAGAAAGGAAATTTTTTGCTTGATTTTGCAGATATCGGTGTAAAATAATGATTCTTATTGACGGTGTAAGCGGAATGTCTTATACTAGAGCGTGTTTGCAAATTTCTTTTCACAATTTTTATAGGGATTCTTTGTTGTCAATGTACTATTATTTATCATTACAACTATCGCTGCGGTAGTATCGCAGAATTTTTAGAAAAAAAATAACCAGCGGGATAACACTTTTTATATTGTTTTAAAAGTGAAAGATTCTTTCTGTGAGAGAGGAATAAAAGGAAATGAACAGAGATTTGACAAATGGACCAGTGATGCGCTCTATGCTTGGCTTTGCTGCTCCAATGATTTTGGGCAATTTGCTGCAGCAATGTTACAATATTGCCGATACATTGATTGTTGGAAAGTTTTTAGGGAGTGATGCGCTTGCTGCTGTCGGTTCATCATTTACTTTGATGACTTTTTTAACATCGATCTTATTAGGACTTTGTATGGGGAGCGGAGCTGTGTTTTCAATCCGGTATGGGCAGCAGGATCATGAAGGGCTGCGGGAAGGAATATGTGCTTCGTTTGTGCTGGTTGCAGGGCTTGCAATTTTGCTGGATGTGACCGCCTTTATCTGCCTTGATAAAATTCAAGTTTTTTTACAGGTGCCAAATGAAGTGTGGGGGATGATGCGGGAATATCTTGCGGTTATTTTCAGCGGGATCATGGCGACCTTTTTGTATAATTATTTTGCATCTTTTCTGCGCTCTGTCGGTGATTCCATTGTGCCGCTTATTTTTTTAGCTATTTCAGCTGTTTTAAACATTGCGCTTGATTTGTGGTTTGTACTTGGTCTTTCCTTGGGGGTGTATGGAGCGGCTCTGGCGACGGTAATCGCACAGTATGTCTCAGGGGTTGGGATCACAGTGTATGCTTTAAAGAAAAGCCCGCATTTGCACAATATTTTAAAACATTTTCGAATTCGTTTCTCGTGTATAAAAGAGATTGCCAGCTTTTCGATTCTCACTTGTATCCAGCAGTCTGTTATGAATCTTGGAATCCTGATGGTTCAAGGACTGGTCAATAGTTTTGGCTCAACGGTAATGGCGGCGTTTGCGGCTGCGGTTAAGATCGATGCCTTCGCTTATATGCCGGTACAGGATTTTGGAAATGCGTTTTCTACCTTTATCGCTCAAAATTATGGGGCAAAGAAAGAAGAGCGCATTCAAAAAGGCTTGAAGGGTGCTGTAATTTCTTCCATCGTTTTTAGTGTTGCAGTGTCCGTGATTGTCTGGATTTTTGCAGAACCGCTGATGGGACTGTTTGTGGAAGCGGAAGAAAACAAGGTGATTGCCGAGGGAGTTCGCTATCTGCGTATAGAAGGAGCTTTCTATGCGGGGATTGGATGTCTTTTTTTGCTGTATGGTTTGTATCGGGCGCTTGGAAGACCTGGAATGTCCGTTGTACTTACCGTAATTTCGCTTGGAACAAGAGTGGCTTTTGCTTATACGCTTTCGGCTGCGCCTCTTGGAGTGACAGGAATCTGGTGGTCAATACCAATAGGATGGTTTTTGGCGGATGCAGCGGGAGTGATTTATTATCTATTAAGAAAAAAGTATTTATTTTCTTTAGAAAAGAACATGGTATAATATCGCCAGATATTATACCTGCGCCAGTTCGTGCTCGACCAACGGGAGAGCATCTTCCTTTATGAACTGTGCGCATCCCTCGGAGAGAACCATATCGGAACGATATGGTATATGTAGAGAGGTGAACGATTCGTTATCAAAAGCGAATAAGATTGCAGTCACATCTACACGCTTATATGAAAGAGTGTTGTGGCAAAAAGAATTCAGTTTGTGTCTGCACTGTATCCGCAAACTTGAAACACGCAAAAAACAGCGCAGAAATGAGGAAATTTATGGAAAAAAAACATTTTATAGCAGAAGAAATTGTTCAAAGGCTGATACAAAAGGGATGGAAGATTGCGTTTGCGGAATCTTGTACAGGGGGATTGGCGGCAGCGACGCTTGTGGAAGTGCCAGATGCTTCCCGCGTGTTTGATGAAAGCATTGTAACTTATGCAAATGATGCAAAAATAAAATATCTGGGAGTTCAGGAGCAGACAATCGCTGAGCATGGTGTTGTGAGCGAGCAGGTTGCAGGTCAGATGGCTGTCGGCATTGCACACGCGGCGCACGCGGAGATTGGAGTTGGTGTTTCCGGCGTTGCAGGACCGACCGGCGGGACGAAAAGAAAGCCGGTTGGGATGGTGTGTTTTGGCTTTTGGGTCAACGGCACGCTGACGACAAAAACAGTGCAGTTTGGAGAAATTGGGCGGAATCATGTAAGGAAAAAGAGCGTGGAATATATTTATAATACATTAGAAAAACTGATTTAAGAAAGCAGGTACAAAGATGGAACAACGTTATAGAAAAATGCAGGAATGGTTTTTGAAACATCCCAGACAGCTTATTTGCCTGCGCTTTATCTACCGTCTATTGCCGCTTGTTATGGCAGCAGGTTATGGTATTTGTCTTTTGATAAGCGCGATGCTCAATGTAAAAACGCTGCTTTTCAATATCTTTGTACCTGCTGCTGTATTTGCGGTTGTTACAATATTCCGCGCAGCAGTAAACTGTGCGCGGCCATACGAGATTTTTAAGCTGCCGCCTTTGGTAAAAAAAGATAAGATAGGACATTCTTTTCCAAGCCGTCATGCAGCGTCGGCAGGCGTGATTGCAATGGCATGGTGGCGGGTGAATATACCAGCAGGTATTTTATTTTTGTTTATAGCTGCAATCATTGCTGCAACCCGTGTGTTTGCAGGGGTTCATTTTGTCCGGGATGCAGCGGCAGGGCTGGCGTTTGGCGTCGGTGCGGGTATTGTATCTCTTATGATATTTTAACTTGACGAATTGGGCAATTGAAGGTAAACTTATAGTATAGCCCCGGATTACCGGGAAGAAAGCGGAGGTATTGTAAGATGGGTATTTTATCGAGGTTTAAAGATATTATGTCAGCGAACATCAATGCATTGCTCGACAAGGCGGAAAATCCAGAAAAGATGATCGATCAGTGCTTGAGAAACCTCAATGAAGATCTTGGAAAGGTAAAAGCGGAGACCGCAAGTATTATGGCGGAGGAAGCAAGGGCAAAAAGAGAGCTGGATGAGTGCAGCGAAGAGATCGACAAAATGCAGAAATTTGCGATCAAGGCACTTGAGAAAAACAATGAGGATGACGCGAGGAAATTTCTGGCGCAGAAGGCTTCTTTGTCCACAAAGCAGGCTGGGCTTAAAGAAACATACGATTTGGCACATTCCAATGCAGATCATATGAGAGAAATGCACGGCAAGCTGGTTGCGGATATCAATGAGCTGGAGTCGCGCAAGCAGATGATCAAGGGCAAGCTTGCGGTGGCAAAGACTCAGGAGAGAATCAACAAGATGAATGATTCCGTAAACAGCGCGAACAGCTCGATTGCAAGTTTTGAGAAGTATGAGAATCTTGCAAATAAGAGACTGGACGAGGCAAATGCAATGGCTGAGCTGAATAAGGCGGAAAAGAGTGATAATATCAGAGACTTGACAGCAAAATATTCACAGGGTTCCGATGTGGATGATGAGCTGGCAGCATTAAAGGCAAGTCTTGGCAAACAGTAATACTTGCTGCAGTGAAGTGAGAAAGCTTCCCTGCAGCTTTGCGGCGGAAGCATGGTCGCATAAAAACTGCCGCAGGCCATATTATGTTTTTGCGGCAGTTTTCTTTTATATTCACGTGTTTGCAGGTTTTTAAAATTGTATAGCAATGATAAACAAAACAAATATTTATATTTAACAGTTAAAATATTAAATATAATGAACGGATCTTATTTTTTTATAAATTTATAAAAACAGTTTAAAAATAAAAAAATTCAAACAAGATTTTTATATTATAAAATAGAATGCAGCAATATAAAATATACATATGAAAGAAATTTTCTTTATTTATGTGCAGAAATAGAAAGGGTCTTATAAATATATAAAGTGCATATTTTTTTAAAAGTTTCAATCTTGGAATGTAAAGTTCCAGCGGATTATAATGCCGCTTGCGCGGCGGAATGAGAGAAAGAATGATTATTCAATATAAATGCCCGAGCTGCGGCGCTGATCTACAGTATGACAGCAAATCAAAAAAGCTGAAATGCGATAGCTGCGGCAGGGAAATGGAAGTTGATGATGCAGCGTTTGACGGGACGATTCCAGAGGGGGAAGGTGGAAACGATGCCCCGAATCCTGATCCGTTCTCAGCAAATTCGATTCCAGATGAAGCGGAATTTGAGGAGATAGAGATTGAGGAAAACCAGCGTTCTTTTAAGGAGGGTGAGGGACGCCAATACAATTGTAATAATTGCGGGGCAGTTGTTATTACAACGGATGATACAACAGCGACAACATGCAGTTTCTGCGGCGCGCCGGTTATGCTTGGCGACCGGTTGACCGGGGAGCTTGCCCCAGCGCGTATTATTCCATTTTCGATCAACAAGGAACAGGCCAAAGAGGCGTTTCGCAAATGGTGTAAAAACGGCAGGCTGACACCAAAAGGTTTTATGACAGCAGACCGGATTAAGAATATTACCGGAATGTACGTTCCGTTTTGGCTTTATGATATGGGTGGAACCGGGGAGGCGGATTGTACTGCAACAAGAGTGCGCAGTTACACGCGCGGAGATTATATATATACAGAAACAAAGTATTATCATGTATATCGGCGCGTGAATCTGGCATACCGAATGGTTCCGGTGGACGCTTCCGAAAAGATGAATGACACTCTGATGGATCTTTTGGAACCGTTTTCGTACAAAGACTTAAAAGAATTTAAAATGCCATATTTAGCTGGATATTTGGCAGAAAAATACAACTATAATGACAGGCAGCTTTTGCCGCGGGTACAACAGCGGGTAGAAGGGTATGCGGATAGCTATCTGCGTTCTACCATTCACGGGTATACGACCGTTACATACAATCACAAGAACATCAATCTGCAAAAAATCAACGCATACTATACATTATTGCCTGTCTGGATGGTATGTTATGATTATCGTGATAGTGAACATGTGTTTGCAATGAATGGGCAGACTGGAAAGATTGTCGGAAAGCCTCCGCTTTCCAAAGGAAAGATAGCAGCGTGGTTTGCAGGGGTCAGTGCAGGAGTTTTTGCATTGCTGCAGGTTGTGACATTGTTATTTTTCCGTTAAGGAAAGCAGGGAGGTTGGTATGAAGCGGATTTATTTCTTTATAATTGCATTTTTTTGTTGTCTGCTCTTGCCTCTTGCGCCAGATCAGCAAGTATTTGCAGCGAGGGCGCGAGAAGGCGTGTACGTGTATGACGGCGCAGATTTATTTACGGATGGGCAGGAGGATGAGCTGCAGAAATATTTGCAGCGCATGGGAGAAAAAGCAGGCGTTGGTATTTACGTGCTGACTTCCGACGATTCAAATAACGGAACAAGTGACCGCTATCTTGAGGATTTTTATGATGACGGTTATGATAGAGATAAAATTGTGAAAGACGCCGTGTTAATGCATATTGATATGCAGGAGAGGTATGTCAATATTCAGGCTTACGGCAAAGCAGAAGGAAAGATACCAGATCGAACCGCAGATAAAATTATAGACGCTTTTTACAATGATATGAGGCGCGGAGATTACTACCGTGCCAGCACTGTATTTGCAGATAAAGTAAATTATTATATGAATTATGTGCCAATCTATCTGCGCGCATGGGTGCATTTGCTTGCAGCAATGGCAGTGGGTGCGGTTGTCGTAGGAGTGATGGTATCGCACAGCGGCGGAACTGTAACCACCAACAGCGGCACTTATTTTGACAGCAGGCTTTCCGGGGTTCGTGCAAGCCGTGATGATTATATTCGAACGACGCTTACAAAACGCAGGAAACCGCAGGAGACAAGCAGAAGCAGCGGCGGAGGAGGCGGACATGTAAGCAGCGGCGGGCATTCTCATTCAAGCGCAGGGCGGCATTTTTGATGCAAATAGAAACGAGCGTATGTTTAACAATCGCTTAAAATTTTTGTAACCAGAAACATAGAAAAAGATTTCAGGGTTTATAGGTATCCTTCAAACAACCTAAATACATTATACAAGGAGTTAAGAAATTATGGGCTTTTTTTCAAATCAATTGGCGGCGGTAGTAGAGTGGAAGGAATTCCGCGATGATATGATTTTCTGGAAATGGCCGAATTCAGAGTTGAAAAAGGGAAGTCGTCTGATTATCCGTCCAGGGCAGGACGCGATCTTTTTAAATACTGGCAGAATTGAAGGTATCTTTAAAGATGATGGAGATTATGATATTGAATCTCAGATTATCCCATTTCTCTCAACGCTGAAAGGTTTTAAATTTGGTTTTAACACTAATTTGCGTGCTGAAGTGCTTTTTATCAACACAAAGGAGTTTACAATTAAATGGGGAACGGCAAACGCAATCAATATTCCGGCAGCAGGTATGCCGGGCGGAATGCCAATCCGCGCTCATGGCACAGCAAATTTTAAAGTAAACGATTATGTGAAGATGATTGATAAAGTTGTTGGTGTCAAGAATGAGTATTTTGTGGAGGATGTTAAGCTGCGTATTACAGCGGTGCTTGACCAGCAGCTGATGAAGTGGATCTGCAAGGAAGGTAAGGATATGTTTAACTTGCAGGCGAATTCCTACGATATCGCACAGGGCATCCGCACAGATCTTGATATGGAATTATTTGATCTGGGTATCACAATTACAGGTTTTAATATTATGAGTTTTACTTATCCAGAAGAGATTCAGAGAATGATTACAAAGAATGCTTCTCAAAGTATGATCGGCGATGTGAACCGCTATCAGCAGATCAATATGGCAGACAGTATGGTGAACGGCAGAGGTACGGCAGGCAGCATGGCTTCGGATATGGCAGGAATGATGATGGGAATGAACATGGCGAATCAGATGATGCAAAATATGAATCAGAATCAAAACCAGAATCAGAGTGTAAATCAAAATGGTACAGCAAATACAGCTTCTGGCAATGTGAATTTCTGTCCAAACTGCGGTCAGAAAGCAACGGGAGCAAAATTCTGTCCGAACTGCGGGCAAAAATTGGCATAAAAAATAAGTTTTTTATATGTAATACAACTATAATTTACTAATTATTATAAAAAAAGGGCTTCTGTAAAATACAATTCTTCTACAAGATCTTATGAATCTTAATTGATATTTCTATCTTGTGAAATTGTTTTTTTTACAGCAGCCCTTTTCGATACAACATGATTATACAAGATCAGCGTCTGTCTTTAAAGTTTCAATAATATTGTCCCGAACCGTTACTCCAAGATGTTTCTTTTCCTCTTTGGAGAGAGAGTCAGGATAAATTGGACAGCCATAATGTATAATAACATGAGCCGGTTTGACCCAAGGAATCTGTTTTTCAAAAACGGCGGCAGAATTTGAGATAGCAACCGGGATAATCGCGCATCCCGATTTTTCAGCCATTTTAAAACTGCCTTCTTTAAATGGCAATAGGTCAAGTTCATCACCGCGGTTTCTTGTACCCTCCGGCATAATAAAGATGGAATAGCCGTTTTTCATATATTCCACCCCTGTTAAAATTGTTTTTAATCCCTCTTTCATATCATCGCGGTCTAAGAACAGGCAATTTAAATTTTTCATCCACCAGGAGAAAATAGGGACTTTTTTGATTTCTTTTTTTGCGACAAATCCAGTTAGCGTTGGAAGCGTAATATAGCCGACTGGAATATCGGCAAATCCTCGATGGTTTGCGGCGTAGAGAACCGCTTCATCTTTTGGAACGTTCTCGCGGCCAAGCACGGTAATTTTAGTCCCTGCACAAAATAAAGTAAAGCGAAACGCATTGCGTACAATAGCCTGCGATGCGGCAGTTTTGGCATGAGGATTAAATTTTCCGACAATCCATAAAATAAAATACAATGGCAGAAATAAAATTAAAAAAAGTACAATGGCAAGCGCTACAAGAACAATACGCATAGAAACCCTCCCTAACTGACAGAACCGCAGGAAATACCTGCGGTATGGTAATGTTATATTTTTGAAAACACGCAAAGCAAAATCTTAAAACCGCAGCAAGGTTTTGAGATGCACACAGTTCGCTAAGGAAGATGTCCTCCCGCTGGTCGGACGCGAACTGGCGCAGGTATAATATCTGTCGATATTATACCATGTTTTTCAAACATGGTATCTTTTATGAGATGCACACAGTTCGCTAAGGAAGATGTCCTCCCGTTGGTCGGACGCGAACTGGCGCAGGTATAATATCTGTCGATATTATACCATACTTTGGTGTATTTTAATAGGGTTTCTTACAAAAATCTTACAAAATCATTTCTTTTCTAATTTATTTTGTGATGGTTAAGTATTTTCCATCGCGCTCTGGATGTTTTGTATAGCCATCATCTGTATACATAGAGTAGCTGAGTCCTTTTCCTTCTTCGCCAAGCACGGTAAATGAAGTATAATCGAGCTGCGCGGTGCATTCGCAGGAAGGCGCAAGAGGAAGTATACGACCGCAGCGGATAAAGAGAGGCACTTCTGCAAGACCACAAGGAATATAATGATGTCCGGCAGGCATTGGTGTTACAGTGTATTCTTCCGAAGTGTGAAACAGGACAAATAACATAGGTTCCGGCAGATAGACGTGGCGGCCAGTTGTATTTTGCTGATAGACAGGAGCAAGCATCAATCCTTCGCCAAGCATCAGCTGATCTTCAACTTCGCGGGCAACGGCATCTTCAGGATATTCGAAGGCAAGCGGTGCAAACAGTAATGTGTCGTTTAACGCAGCTTTTACATATTCACTGTAGAGATATGGAAGCAGGCGATAGCGCAGTTTTAAAATATTGCGAAAATCTTCAAGTCCCTCGAACTGATAGCATTCCTGCTCGCGCGTTCCAAGTGCAGCGTGATTGCGCATCAGCGGTGTGAAAATGCCAAACGCAAGCCAGCGCAGCAGAAGATCGCGCGTTGTATGGCTGCCAAATCCGCCGAGATCAGCACCGCTGTACAAAAATCCGCACATATTAAGCGACGGCATCATTTTAATATTAAGCAATAAATGACTCCACCAAGATTGGTTGTCTCCGGTCCAGATTCCACCGTAGCGGTGCATTCCAATATAAGAAGAACGAGAGAATAAAAGCATACGTTTCTCAGGGCAAATTTCGTCAAAGCCTTCCGCTGCTGCGCGCGTCATATTAAAACCGTACAGATTGTGTACTTTGTCATGACGAACTTTTTTTCCGTCAACATTGTGATAAAAACGCTCGTAATCCTTCTGGAGATTGCTGATATTAAATGCGTCACGCATCGCCCAGAATGCATTTAAATCAGGGTTGTCCTTAAATTTTTCCAATTCTTCCATCTTTTCAAACGCCGCTGCAAGTCCTTCTTCCGAATAGAAAATGGCAGGTTCGTTCATATCGTTCCAAAAACCTTCAATGCCTTGATCGATAAGACTTTTATATTGGAGACCAAACCATTTGCGGACATTTTGATCCAGCATATCTGGAAAATGAGTTTTTCCAGGCCAGACACCGGCAACAAAATCTGTTCCATCCGCACGTTTACAAAAATAATTGTTTTTTACGCCATCTTCGTATGCATTATAACCGGATTCAATTTTCACTCCAGCATCGATAATCGGAATAAAATGCAACCCCTGTTCTTTCATTTCTGCGGAGAGAGCAGAAAGATTTGGAAAACGCTCTAAATCAACAGTGAAGTCTTTATAATGATCCATATAGTCGATATCCATACTGATAGAATCAAGCGGTATACCGTTGTCGCGATAACCGGCGGCAACACGGCGAATATCTTCCTCATTTTTGTAACCCCAGCGGCTTTGAATATAACCAAACGCCCAGAGCGGCGGGATATAACTTTTGCCAATCAGTTGACGGAACTGGTGTATAATATCGTAAGCGTCTGCTCCAGTAATAAGATAGACGTCAAGATTTGCTTCGTCTGCGGTGACAGTAAGCGTATCCTGTGTTGTATAGCCAATATCAAAACAGATATCGGACGGATAATCAAAAAACAGCCCGAAAAATTTGCTTCCGGCAAACAGAATAAAATTGTGCGCGCCATATAAAGAAACCTTTTCTTCTGTATGGTTTGGATCGTCGTTGCAGTGGCTGACATAGCGGTAACCGCGCTTGTTGATGCCGCGGTTTGCTTCACCGAGACCGTAAACTGCATCCTGCGCCTGCATTTTTATTGTCAATGTAAAATGGTCTGCGGCGTTTATTTCTGCTAAGGAAAGAATGCTCTGATTTTCTTCGGAATCTTTTTTGTCCATCGGTGCTGACGGGATGTCTTGAACAACGGCGTCTGTATTGATTGGTGTTCCAAAACGGTATTTTTGAATCATGGTCGTTCCTCCATTCTAAAATAAGTTTTTGCAATAGCATTGAGCCTTATTCAGAAAGCTGAAATCATCGTTTTAAAAGTGGAAGGCGCTTTTTCTGCTTTTTATAGAAAGCTGCAAAATGCTTGCAAATTTAACCAGCCTTGTTATAATAACAGTATATTGCCTTTTATAAAAAAATACTTGCGTTATCATGAGCAATAATAACACGATTTTGACAAAATATTGATTTTTTCTTGTAATGCGGCTTTTTGATATACATCGATAAAAGTCAAAAAAGAACAGTAAAATTTCTATAAAAATTTGTTGTTTGTATTTTACATAGAAAGCATAAAATCAGAGGAAAAAGGAAAAAGATTGAAAATTAAAAATTTTCAACCTTGGAATTTGTGCTGCTGCGCAGCCCAAAGTTCCCTTGATTGAAAATGCCGCTTACGCGGCAGAATGCGAGGAAATTATGCAGAAAGAAAAGTTTAAAGAGCCGATTGAACATGGAACAGCATTTATACCAGTAAAAGTCTATAGCTTTTATGAAAATTATACTTCTTTTTTTGTTTCGCACCATTGGCATGAGGAAATTGAACTCCTCTATTTTGAAAAAGGCGATTTTCTGCTGGAAAGAAATATGGTTTTGGAGGAAGTAAAAGAAGGCGATCTCATATTTTTAAATCGATCAGAACTGCATCAGATTACAGGATTAAAAACACCGAGCATTCATCATGCGATTGTTTTTGATCTGCAAATATTAAAATTTGAGCGGTATGATATGGCTCAGGCCTCTGTAATTGCGCCTCTTTGGAACGGAGGATGCCGTTTTTTAGGTCATGTTGGAAAAGAACATGCAGGATACAAAGAGTTGCTGGATACATACCACAAAATTATGGAAATTTACAAGTTACAAAATTCAGGATGGTATCTGGCAATAAAAGCAATGCTTCTTTTTATGTTTGCACAAATGGAGAAGCATAAGCTTTTTTTGCGCAGGGCAAAAGAAGAGTTCAAAGAAGGAAGTTACCCAATCAAAGAAATGAAACGTGTATTAAAATATATTGAAGAGCACTATCAAGAGAAAATAACACTTGCCGGTCTTGCGGCAGCGGCGGGAATGAACGAGCAGTATTTCTGCCGCTTTTTTCGAAAAATGACAGGAAAAACACCGATCACTTATTTAAATGATTATCGGATTGAGCACGCAGCGGAGCAGCTGCTTTCAAGCGATGCAAAGATTATGGAAATCTGCCAGGAAAACGGGTTTGAAAATATCAGCTATTTTATTAAAAAATTTAAAGAATCGAAAGGGATAACGCCAAAAGAATACCGGAGCAGGTAAAAAAACAAAATCTATTTTCACGATACCTTGGCTGTTAGTTTATGGAAAGCATAGAAATAATTCAGAAAATCCTACAGATTAAAAATTTCCATTTGCACAGACAAAAATACCGTCGTTTTGATTTAGGCAGTATTTTTGTCTGTGCTGTATATATCATTTTGCGTCCAGATTTTCGAGGTGTGTTTCGAATTTATCCTTTAACTTCAGAAGTGCTGACAAATCTTCTTCTGCATCCTTAATAATGGTTTTGAGCATAATCAAACAAAGGATCAAAAATAGAAATATACATAAAAAAAAGAAATCCCAAGAATGAAATCCCATTTCTGGAAATAGGCGAAATCCAAGAATTATTCCTGTGCATACGCAAAAAAACATGAAAGCCTTATATAAGATTTTGCATCTTGTGAAAAACCGCAAGTTTATCCTCCTTTTAATTATAAATTAGTTGTAAAGGTACAAATTTTGTTTATTAAAATTAGTATTTGAATAAACAAACAATTCCTATTTTTCCTAACAATCGTTATATTCTCAACATAGATGCCAGTATTTATGACAATGGAATCAATCAAAAATAAGAAAAGATACCTCGCTGCAACAAAAACAAATAGCTTCCATATTTTTATTTCTTGTGTAGCTTCCATCTCTTTGTTTTATTTGGATGCTATATTTAATATGGTTTTATTTTATTGTATATAGACACTTCCGTCAAGTCTATTTTTTTGAAAATCTCAAATTCTTATTCAAATGGAAAACATAGAAAACGGATGCAACACGCTCTAGTTATTTAAAAAAGAAAAAGATTTTCGCCATTTACAGATTCCTGAATAATATTGTATTCTTTACAATCCAGATTATATAATTGCGCAATTTCTATATCTAAGGATTTATATAGTGTTTGTATTTTTTGTGGGTCATTGGCAGCAATAAGTTCTTCGATCCACAACATAAGTGCTTCTTGCTGTTCCTTTTTTATTTTTGGAATTGGAATCTGTTCTATATGGGAACGAAGCACTTTAACAGAGTTAAATTGTTTTTTAAAATAAAATTGTGCAACGGTTGAATTTAAAATTGCCATAATGTATTTTATATTTAAACCATCCACTTGCGGAATTAAAAGGTTGCAGCTGTTCAATGATAAAGTTTGCGCAGAATCATAAGCAAATACAAGCTGATTACAGATAAAACGATACAACAGTTTTTCTTTTGACCGATAATATTCTACAGGAGCAACCTGCTGAAAAAGTTCAGGTTGAAAAACAATATAATTGCTGGTGTGATGAAATTTATATTTATATAAATCAGAACCTTTTAATATAACTTCATTGTCTTCCCGTTTTTCTGTGTCAATATATTTTTTATTATTTCCGGTGACAATTCCTAATGCAAAGATTGCTTGTCCCTTTAAAGTAATTTTATCTGGTACTGTTTCAATTTTATTTAATATTGAATCTTCTTCATCTGTTGTAGAAAAAGAAAAACATTCTGCGTTGATTATCCTCTTTGTATGGATGGTAAATTCTTTTTTTCCATTAGTGACCGTAAGTCCGATTGTGGAACATGGCGTGTGCGTCAATATTATTTGGAGAATAATACAAGGGCATTGAACTTTATCAAATACATTCCCAAGAAAATGTAAATATTGAAAAGAGCATTGTTCTGTGAGGATACGACGGATTGGGGTATGTATTTTAACATTGAGAAATGCCTCAGGAAGTATGTATGATACTATACCATTAATACATAAATCCGATAATGCCTGTTCAATAAAAATATCATAAGATTCGATATTTGAGCCAGCAGCACAACAATATTTATTTCTGAGGTTTTCTTTTTCCCCATCAGAATATTCGCAGCCCCAGGGAGGATTTCCAATAATATAATCAAACTTTTCAGAGAAAGAATGATTTAAATAATTATCCGATATAATATGTTTGTATAAAATTTTTTTATCTTTTATATTGTATTTTACAGACAGATTAATTCGAGTAATTTTGACGCTAAGGGAATCAATATCATTTCCATAAATATTTTCAAATGGAATCTCTCTGGGAAGTTGAAGTAGAAAATTCCCTGTTCCACAGCAAGGATCCAGTATTTTTTTATTTGAAAGGATAGTTTTTTCAAACAATTTTGAGCAAAGTTTTTTTACTATGTTTGTCGGAGTATAATAAGAGCCTGTTGCTTTTCTATCTCCAAGATTTTTAATAGAAAGGTACAACAGCCCTAAGAGATCTTCATTTTCTTCAAATTGATATGTAACTTGAAATAAATCAGGATATTTTTTGATAAACTCCAATGTTAAATAGTTATCTTCCAATAGATCATCAATTAAGAAATTTCGTTCATCAAAAGAAATAGAGCCTGTTAAATATTGATAAAGGCAGTTTTGAGCAAAAGGTATTGTATTATAAAACATTAGCTGGATCGCACATTCTGCAATAATTGCAGTTATAGCTAAATTGTTGATTTCTATTTTTTGTTCTGCAATATAATCCAGAATGCGTTGAACAATTTTTGGTGCTGATGAATTTTCAGAAACGTAGGATGCATATATATTATTTCCTGAAATATATTTTTTATTGCGTCTGCTTTTTAACATTGTATTTTTATTTTTGGTCAGTTCTTCTTTTATAGAATTCACATAATCTAAAGTAAAAAATGGAGTTTGTTTTACTGTGTTTTGAGGTGTTAATTTTCCAAGTTTTATCCAGTTTCTTCCTGTGGCGATGGAAATTGATAATATTTTGCAAAAATCATTTAAGGAAATCCATTCCTTATTTTGCGGTGAGGATATTATTCTATCGTCCATTGATTTTATCGCGTTGGAAGGAATCCTCCATGCTCCGCGAATCAGCTTAGCGCCCTGAATTTGCCCTGCATCACAAAGCTGTTGTACACGATGTTCGGAAATATTAAAATTTATCGCTGTTTCTTTTACAGATAAATAGTTCATAACAGCTCCTTTTATACAAGGGATGATTTTGGTTTGTTAAGATAGTATTTTTAATTATTATATATACGCTATAACGAAGAAAGTCAATATTAATATAAAAATTTTAAAGTCTTTGTAAGCTTATTACACAAAGATGAAACAACATTTGACCCGCAAGTGTGCTTTATGGTATAATATCGGCAGATATTATACCCGCGCCAGTTCGCGCTTGACCGAAGGGAAAGCATCTTCCTTCGCGAACTGTGTGCA
>CAMUAR010000068.1 GCA_947086895.1 uncultured Lachnospiraceae bacterium
TATAATATCGACAGATATTATACCCGCGCCAGTTCGCGCTCGACCGAAGGGAGAGTATCTTCCTTAGCGAACTGTGTGCATTTCATGAAGGATACCATATCGGAACGATATGGTATAATATCGGCAGATATTATACCCGCGCCAGTTCGCGCTCGACCGAAGGGAGAGTATCTTCCTTAGCGAACTGTGTACATTTCATGAAGGATACCATATCGGAACGATATGGTATAATATTTGTTGATATTATACAATTTACGGTTTCTTCTTGTGTAGAAAGCAAAAAACGTGATATAATTTATTATAGATTAAGATTAAATTTCAGGAGGTGTTTTAATTGGGCAGAGACAGTGAGAATACAAACGGGTACACTATGGAGACAAGCAGTGAGATCGGCGAGGTGAAGATTGCAGATGATGTTGTCGCTACAATCGCTGGTCTTGCAACAACAGAGGTGGAAGGCGTCGCTGCGATGCAGGGAAACCTGACCAATGAGATTGTCGGAAAACTCGGCGTGCGCAATCTTTCCAAAGGGGTAAAAATTGAGCTGATGGAGGGCAGGGTACATGCGGAGCTGTCTGTTATGATGAAGTATGGTTACAGCATTCCAAAAACATGCCGCTCGATCCAGGAAAAAGTAAAAAACGCGATTGAGAATATGACAGGACTGCAAGTGGAGAACGTCAATATCCGTATTGTCGGAGTGGACACAGGAAAGACAAAGTAGCAGCAGGGATTGTTCTGCGGGGAAGGAAAGGCAAAGGATAATATGACCAGACGGGAAATCAGGGAACATACATTTATTATGTTGTTCCAGAGCGAGTTTCATGAGCCGGCGGAGTTAGCCGAGCAGAACCAATTCTATTTTGATTCGTTTATGACAAAGGCGTCCGAGGAGGAACAAAAACTGGTCGGAGAAAGATTCGGGCAGGTGAAGGAAAGTTTTGGGCAGGTTGACTCGATGCTGACCGAAGCGACAAGCGGCTGGAAATTAAACCGCATGGGAAAGGTTGAGCTTACAATTTTAAGGCTTGCTGTGTATGAGATGAAATTTGACGAGGCAGTGCCGGGAAAAGTGGCAATCAACGAGGCGGTGGAGCTTGCAAAGAAGTTTGGAGGCGATTCTTCCGCTGGATTTGTCAACGGCGTGCTCGCAAAGCTTGCTTAAAGGTGGCTTGGCAAAGATGAAGAATGTCTATACAGTGTCGCAGATAAACAATTATATTAAAAATATATTTGTAAGAGATATGCTTCTTGGGCGGATTCTGATCAAGGGGGAAGTTTCGAACTGCAAATACCATACGTCGGGACATATCTATTTTACATTAAAAGACGGGACAGGCCAGCTGTCGTGCGTGATGTTTGCGGGACAGAGGACCGGTCTTGATTTTCGTATGTCCGAGGGACAAAATGTGGTAGTTTCTGGAAGCGTAAAAGTATACGAGAGAGATGGAAAATATCAATTGTATGCTGACAAGATTGAGTTGGACGGTACAGGACAGCTCTATGAGCGGCTGGAACAATTAAAGGCAAAACTTTTGGCAGAAGGTCTGTTTGCACCAGAACATAAAAAAACAATTCCGGCTTATCCAAAAACAATTGGGATTGTCACCGCGTCCACAGGTGCAGCTCTGCAGGATGTCTGCAACATTGCCGCAAGAAGAAATCCGTATATCCAGCTTGTGTTATGCCCGGCGCAGGTACAGGGATTTGGCGCTGCAAAATCTGTGGCGGAAGGAATTCAAAGACTGGACGGCTATGGGGTGGATGTGATTCTTGTCGTGCGGGGTGGTGGTTCTATTGAAGATCTGTGGGCGTTTCAGGAGGAGGAAGTTGCCAGGGCGGTATTTGAATGCAAAACGCCGGTGATCTCTGGCGTTGGACACGAGACGGATATAACACTTATTGATTATGTGGCGGATTTGCGGGCGCCGACGCCGTCCGCTGCGGCAGAGCTTGCCGTGTATGAGTGGAGAGTGCTCTCAGAGCGTCTTGACAGTGTGCAAAAAGCAATTGCAAAAAAAATGTTTGACACAGTAAATACCGCGCGCGAGCAGACTTTGCTCCGATGCAAAAGACTGTCTTATTTTAGTCCAAAATGCCAGATTGCAGAGAAAAGGCAGCAGCTTGACAGCATACAGGAAACCATACAGCGGCAGATGCGTGCAGTTCTTGAACAGAGCCGCAGGCGCATAGCAGAGCCAAAGGAAGCTTTACAGCAAAAGATGCGAACGGTGATTGAGGAGAGAAAACGCCATCTTGCAATTTTAACAGAGCGCATGAAAGGGCTTTCTCCGCTTTCCCGCATTAGCAGCGGATATGCTTATATTGCAAAATCAAGCGGCATGGCAGTGAAATCTGTACAGCAGGTAAAAGAAGGCGATACGCTCACAATATCTTTAAAAGACGGCGTGATTTTAGCGACGGTGACACAGAATTTTTATAAGAATATTGGGGAGCAATAAAATCCAGATTAGAAAGGAATGCGGCATGGCAAAAAGTAAGCAGGAAGCAGATTTAAAGATACATCAGAAAGTGGAAAATTCGGACGAGCCGCTTTTTCAGGCAGAGACATGCCCTGATTTGACAAATGTTAGTCTGGAGGAAGCATTAAAACAGCTGGATACGATTATGGATCAGATGGAACAGGGAGATACCAGTCTGGAAGAATCTTTTTTGCTTTACCAGCGCGGAATGTCGCTGGTAAAACATTGCAGCAATTCGATTGATCGCGTGGAAAAGCAGCTGCGGATACTTGAGGAAAATGGTGTTTCGGAGGCGGCATGTTTAAAATAGAACTGGATGAAAAAGTAAAAAAGATAGAAGAAGTATTAAAAGGATATCTGCCGCGGGAAGAAGGGCTTCAAGAAACTGTAATGAAGGCTGTAAACTACAGTGTTTTGTGCGGCGGAAAGCGTTTAAGACCCCTGTTTCTTGCCGAGTGCAATGTTCTTTGCGGCGGGGCAGGTCTTTTGGACCCGCTGGTCTGCGCTTTTGCTGCCGCGCTGGAGATGATACACACGTATTCTCTGGTACATGATGATTTGCCTGCCATAGACAATGATAAATATCGCAGAGGGCAGCTGACTACTCATGCAAAATATGGCGAGGCTATGGGAATTCTAACAGGAGATGCGCTGTTAAACCTCGCCTTTGAAACCGTGTCAGGCGCGCTTGAGAAGGAGGAAGATGCAAAACGTCTGTCCTGCGGTGCGCGTGCGATCCGTATGCTTTCAGGAAAGTCGGGTATTTACGGAATGATTGGCGGGCAGGTGGTGGATGTTGAGCGAACCGGAAGTCCGCTTACCGGAAGAGAGCTGGATTTTATCTACCGATTGAAGACAGGCGCGCTTTTGGAGGCGGCGATGGTGACGGGCGGTATTTTGGCAAATTGCAGTACAGCGGCAGAAAAAAGTCTTGCGGAATGCGCAGCGGCGGTCGGCATGGCATTTCAGATACAAGATGATATTCTTGATGTGACAAGCAGTCTTAACGTGCTTGG
Source organism: uncultured Lachnospiraceae bacterium (assembly GCA_947086895.1). Lineage (GTDB taxonomy): Bacteria > Bacillota > Clostridia > Lachnospirales > Lachnospiraceae > RGIG4057. The sequence goes on from CAMUAR010000068.1 coordinate 3,500, forward strand.
AAAGCCGGTTCACAGCGATGAAAAAAATCAAAAAACAACTTATATTACGCTGTATTCCATTGAGGAGGCAAAAAGGGAAGTTTCCCGGTTGTCGCAGGTGGCAGTAGAAGCGATCGACCGTCTGCCGGGGGATAAAACGTTTTTGACGGAGTTGATTTTATCGCTGATCAACCGGGAGAAATAGAGAAAACGGACAGTATTTTTCGATTTGCCGCGCGGGAATACTTGAGAAACTGCTGTAAAATTGGATTTTTTATTTTGAGCGGAATTGATTTAAAAGAATGATAGAACGATTGCTTGACTGTTGCGAAAAGAATTTATTTTCGGGAATATCGTAGGTGTAGCTATGGCTGGGGTACTTGAAAGAATTAGAAAACCAAATGATATAAAAAATATCAGAGAGACCGAGTACGGGCAGCTTGCGGCGGAGATCAGGGAATTTTTGATCGGTCATGTAAGCCGAACCGGGGGGCATCTTGCATCGAATTTAGGGGTGGTTGAGCTGACGATAGCGCTCCATTTGGTGCTTGATTTCCCGAAAGACAAACTTGTGTGGGATGTTGGACATCAATGTTATGTACACAAGCTTTTGACAGGAAGAGGAGAGGGATTTCAAACGCTCAGACAGTATGGCGGGATGAGCGGATTTCCAAAGCGCAGGGAAAGCAATACAGATTTATTTGATACGGGGCATAGTTCCACCTCGATTTCGGAAGCGTGTGGTCTTGTCAAGGCAAGAGAGCTTTCTGGCGGAAAAGAAAAGATTTTTGCAGTGATTGGGGACGGAGCTTTGACGGGCGGTCTTGCCTATGAGGGACTCAACAATGCAGGGCAGCTGAAAAGCAATCTTGTAATTATTTTAAATGATAATAAAATGTCAATCTCAGAGAATGTCGGAGGTATGGCGAGTTATCTTGGAAAGATCCGAACAAGCAATAAGTACGTTGATTTAAAAGATGATGTGACAAATACCCTTGAAAAAATCCCCAAAATAGGAACAAAGCTTGTGCGCCAGATCCGGCGGTCCAAGGAATCTCTAAAAAAACTTGTGATTCCAGGCGGATATTTTGAGGAGATGAACATTACCTATATCGGACCGATTGACGGGCATAATGTAAACCAGATGTATGAAGCTTTTCTTGCAGCTGCGAGAAAAAACGGAACGGTGCTTGTGCATGTGATTACAAAAAAGGGCAAAGGATACGACTGTGCGGAGCACAATCCAAAACAGTTTCACGGTGTTGGTGCTTTTGATATCGAGACGGGAAAAAGCCTTTCTAAAAAGCAGGAGCAAACCTACACAGATGTATTTTCCAGCACGCTTTTAGAACTTGCAGGAAAATACCGCAATGTTGTTGCAATCACAGCAGCAATGCCGGGGGGAACTGGACTTTCCCTATTTCAGGAACGGTATCCAAAACGTTTTTTTGATGTTGGAATTGCCGAGGAACACGCAGTAAGTTTTGCAGCAGGACTTGCAGCGGGAGGATTTCACCCGGTCTTTGCTGTTTATTCTACATTTTTGCAGCGCGCTTACGACCAAATTTTACATGATGTTTGTATTAATCAGTTTCCTGTTATTTTTGCTGTTGACCGCGCGGGAATTGTTGGAAATGATGGAGAGACACATCAGGGGGTGTACGACTTATCCTATCTTTCCCATATTCCGGGACTGACCGTAATGGCTCCAAAAAATGAGTGGGAGCTTCGGGTAATGTTAGAGTTCTGTATTTCTTATCCAGGTCCTGCAGCGATTCGCTATCCTCGCGGTATGGCGTGCAGGAAATTTGAGACGTTTCTGGAACCCGTGGTATTTGGTGTCTGCGAGTGGCTTTTAAAAGAAGGAGAACTTGTGCTGCTTGCGGTTGGCAGCATGGTGGAGACAGCATGGCAGGCAGCAAAGCTTTTGGAACAGGAAGGGATAAAAACGGCGGTTGTAAATGTTCGCTTTATCTCGCCTGTGGATGAAAAAATGTTAGAGCAGGCTTTGCGTTATCAAATGGTTGCAACGCTTGAGGAAAATGTCCGGCGGGGCGGTTTTGGGGAGCATGTGGCCTGCTGGCTTGCGGAACATGGCTACAAAGGAGATTTTGTTGATATTTGTCTGCCGGATCAATTTATTGAACACGGCAGCCCAGATCAGCTTAAGAACGCTTATGGGCTTGAGGCAAAGCAGGTAGCAGTGCGGCTGAAGGAAAAGATGCAAAATTAAAAAAATTATTTCGCTGGAAATTTATATAAAAATATTATAGATTTTACGGATTTTAACGCAGGATGCTTTGGAGTGTGAGCAGTTATGAATAACGATAAAGAACGCCTGGATGTTCTGCTTGTAAAAAGGGGAATCGCAAGTTCCAGGGAAAAAGCGAAAGAACTTATCCAGGCAGGGAGTGTACTTGCGGATGGGAAATGCGAGAGAAAAGCAGGCAGTATGTTTCCGGCAGATATTGAGCTTGCCGTATGTGCCAAGCCGGAAAAATATGTAAGCAGAGGGGGATTAAAGCTTGAGAAGGCAATGGGGACATTTGGAATTATGCTTGCTGGAAAAGTCTGCATGGACGTCGGCGCATCAACAGGAGGATTTACAGATTGTATGTTGCAAAACGGCGCTGCAAAAGTGTATGCGGTCGATGTCGGCACAGGTCAGCTCGCCGGATGTTTACAGCAGGATTCGCGCGTTGTTTCCATGGAAAAAACAAATATCCGCTATGTAAAAAAAGAGGAAATTGGCGAGCTGGTTGATTTTGTTTCCGTTGATGTCGCATTTATCTCGCTGACTCTTATTCTCGATTCCGTGGCGGCATTGATGAAGCCAGATGCACAGATTGTCTGTTTGATTAAGCCGCAATTTGAGGCTGGAAGAGGAAAAGTTGGCAAAAAAGGAGTTGTCCGCGAGCGGGCAGAACATAGAAGAGTGATTCAGAATGTTATGACTTATGCAGCAGAAGCAGGATTTTTTTTAAAAGGGCTTGATTATTCCCCAATCCGCGGACCAGAGGGAAATATTGAATATCTGCTGTACGGATTTCGCGCTGCGTCAGGCGAATGTGCAAGGGACGCACCGGATAAAAAGGTTTTCGGGGGAGAACTTTTCAATCAAATTGAAACCGTTGTAACAAACGCACATAATACGCTAAAGGGATAGACGGTCGGATGGCAGGGGACAGGATGAGAAAAATTTGTATTATAACAAATCAGGAAAAAGACGAAGATTTTGAGGTTACACGTCAGATACAAAAACTTCTTTGTCAAAGCAGTGTAGAGTGCTTTCTTGCAGAGCGCTTCCAAACCGGAGATGGCGGGTATTACACAAAGGCGAGTGAGATTCCGAAGGATGTGGATTGTGTTGTTGTGCTTGGCGGGGATGGCACGCTTTTGCAGGCGGCGCATGATTTGGCTTTTCTGGGGATTCCGATTTTTGGAATAAACTTAGGAACCCTTGGTTTTCTTGCAGAAACGGAGCGCTCAGGGATTCAGAAGGCGGTGTCTTTGCTGCTTGGCGGGGAGTATGAGATTGAGAAGCGCATGATGCTTTCCGCGGGCAGGTATGGGAGGGAGAGTCAAAAGGAGATTCTTCCAGACGCCCTGAATGATCTTGTTATTACAAGAAGCGGTTTTTCAAGATTGATCGCGGTCAGCGTCTATATCAACGGCGAGCTTGTCAACAATTACCGCGGGGACGGCGTGATTATCTCGACGCCGACAGGATCGACAGGTTACAATCTTTCCGCCGGAGGTCCTATTTTGTCGCCGTCCGCCAATATGATGGCAGTGACGCCGATCTGCCCGCATTCTCTCAATGCCAGAAGCATTGTTGTCTCCGACCAGGATACGATCTGCGTGCGTGTTGAGACAAGCAAAAAAACGCAGGTGGAGGAAGCGATTGCAACCGTCGATGGAAATTATTCGGTAAATCTAAAAGCGGAGGATCAAATTGTAATAAGCCGATCCGAACATACAACAAAGTTAATCCGGCTGAATGGGCGCAGTTTTTTTTCGGTACTTCGAATGAAGATTGGCGGAGGATATGGAAATGGAGGTGTGGTGTGAAGCTTGGCAGACAGAGCAAGATTATCGAACTGATTACCAACAACGATGTAGAAACGCAGGATGAGCTGGCAGAACTTTTGGAGAAAAGCGGTTACCACGTTACACAGGCAACGATCTCCAGGGATATCAGGGAGTTAAAACTTACAAAGGTAGCGGGGGAGAGCGGAAAACAAAAGTATATTGTTCTTTCCTCAGCAGAGTCCGGGCTTGTCGAGAAGTATGTGCGCGTGTTAAAAGACGGTTTTGTTTCCATGGATATGGCGCAGAATATTATTGTGGTAAAAACAGTGTCCGGTATGGCGATGGCGGTCGCAGCGGCACTGGATGCGATGCATATTGATGGGATGGTCGGCTGCATTGCCGGGGATGACACTGTAATGTGTGCGATCCGCACTCTGCCCGATACAGAAAAGGTGATGGGAAGGATCGCAAAGCTGGTCAATATGAAAATAAATTGATAAAAAATATAAGACCGTCCATTGACGGGTAGAATGAGAGGAAAGATTATATGTCAGGACATTCAAAATTTGCAAATATTAAGCATAAAAAAGAAAAAAATGATGCAGCAAAAGGAAAAATTTTTACAAGAATTGGGCGCGAAATTGCAGTGGCAGTCAAGGAGGGTGGTTCAGACCCAAACAACAACAGTAAATTAAAGGATATTGTTGCAAAGGCAAAGGCGAACAATATGCCGAACGATACGATTGAGAGAAGTATTAAAAAGGCGGCAGGCGACGGAAATAATGTAAATTATGAGTTTGTCTCCTACGAGGGCTATGGACCGAGCGGCACAGCGATTATTGTCGAGGCGCTGACGGACAATAAAAACCGCACCGCTGCAAATGTGCGCAACGCATTTACAAAAGGCGGCGGAAATGTTGGGACACAGGGGTGTGTTTCCTTTATGTTTGACACAAAGGGACAGATTATTATTGATAAGGACGAGTGCAGCAAAGACCCGGATGAATTGATGATGCTTGCGCTTGATGCCGGTGCGGATGATTTTAATGAGGAGGAGGACAGCTATGAGGTTCTCACAAGCGAGGAGGCGTTTTCCGAGGTTCGTGAGGCGCTTGAGAACGCGGGAGTGCCGATGGTGGAAGCGGAAGTTACAATGATTCCACAGACTTATGTTACGCTGACCGACGAGAATGATCTGCGCATGATTCAGCGCACGCTTGATCTTTTGGACGAGGATGATGATGTGCAGAATGTGTACCATAACTGGGATGCACCAGAAGAGTAGAAAAATACTTAGATAATAAATTTTTTCTTTTTTGTAAATACTGTCTAAATATAATAGGGCTGTTGTAAAGGGAAAGGTTTCTGCCAGATGGTTGATTGTTGTATCTTGCATGAAAATTCTATTTTGCAATAGCCTGTTTTATTTGTAGGTGCGGATTTAAATTGTTTTAATTTCGTGTTGGTTCAAAGGCGAATTACCTGCATACAATAGTTTAGGACATCGCTGGATCAAAGAAGAATGTATTAACTAGAAATATTTGTATTTGAAAAAACACTTATATAAAATGTCAATGTTTTTATATAATATATTTTATTGGCAGAGGAGAAAATAAAAACCAGATAAATTATAAAAATCAGAACTTAAATTTGTAAAAAATCAGAATTCTAGATAAATTGGTGGAAGTTTCCTGTTGAAAATATAGGAAAATGACACAGTTTTGCCAAAGCATTGTGGTATCATTGAAATAAGGTTTTTATTGGAATGCCAGAGGAGAAGAGTTCTCTGGAGGATGCACATTCCTCTACTCTATTATAGGGAGGTATGATAATGAAATGTAAAGTGAAAAGGAAAATCGCGGTATTAGCTGTGCTGGCAGTGGTTTTCCAAGCAGTGTTGGGATATTTTCCAAATAACTTTTCCGCTCAGCTTGGAGAGGATATCACTCCAGACATTGTGACAACCTATGCCGCGCCGGGGGATGAAGAACCAGCTCCAGGCGGACCGACGCAAGAACCGACGTCGGGCGGAGCAATTTCAGGCACACCGACACCTACTCCAAATCCATGGGGAGATGGAACAGCGCCAAAGTTCTATATGATGGTTGGTTCAGAGGCGATTAAAGGGCAGGTGATCGACCTTGGAAGCCACGGTCTTGATCTGCGTGTGACCCGCGACGATGACGGACCGATCCCGTCCGACGTCGTTGTCGAATTTGAGTCATACAATGAAAGTATCATTAAAGTTTCGCCGGTGGAAGGTTCAAAATACCGCTGGAGAATCACTGTAGTTGGACCTGGCTGTACATCCCTTGGCGGCAGAATTACATACCAGGGATTTGACTATTTGTTTAACTGTCAGGTACAGGTACCGTTAAAACTGCATGAAATGAACTTTGATAAAAAGATCAATACATACCATCCAGACGATCCAAAACATCTTCTTGGTATGATCAAGGATTTAAAGGCTGGCGAGGAAGACAAAAGAGTTGTTCAGCTGATTCATGAAGATCCGAAATACTCACATTTTCTTCCGATTATTGAAAATGTAACTTATCTGGAAAATGTGAACAGTTTTAGTTCCAAAGCGGAATTTCCAGATGGGTTTATCGCGGAAGAGCAAATGCCGTTCTGGGACTGGAACTCGTCGGATACCGGGATTGTGGAAGTGGATCGGTACGGGTATATTACAACCGTCGGCGCCGGCTATGCGGAGGTTACGGTAACGCTTCCGGTAACGGCGGACAATACCAAAGAGCAGTCCATTACGATTCCGGTGCTTGTTAAGCCAAATGCGACGCCGGCCGCCGGTGAAATCCAAGGGGACCCAGTAGTTGAAGGCGATACAATCAAAGTGGTAACCAAGGAAAATCATTTAATATTACATACAAATGCGACAATCGCGGCAAATTTGGAGTGGAAGCTGTATCTTGGCACCGCGGATAACCGCGATAAAGCAGAAGTGTTAAAGCTCGATGACAATAAATATATGGATGTCAGCATCAGCAATATTGGAAACGGTGTTACGCTCTCAAATATTAAGGCGGGTGTTTATACCTTAACAGCGATGCCGACAAAAGAATACAGTGATTCCAACGCGAAAGTCAGAAAGCTGATTATCCAGTTTACTGTGCCGATTTTCTTTAACATCAGTCCTGTGGTTATGAATGTCGGGGATACTTATGATCTGTTCCGGCATATCAATGTGCTGCCTGAGTCTTTAAATCAGATTTTTAATATCTCTGTCCGGGATGAAGGTTCCGATAAAGACAGCGGAATTGTGGAAGTGTCAAAGGGAATTATCACAGGAAAGGAAAAAGGAAAAACAAAAGTTATCCTGACTTATCTAAAAGATAATGATATTTTTCACGGTCAGACAGGATCCGGGCTTTATAAAGATGAGTATGAGATCAGCGTTACTGTTATTGATGGAATTGCGCTGAATATGACCTCAGCAACAATCTATATTGGTTCGGAATTGCAGCTGCATTTGGATACTTCAAATAATTCCGCGCCGATTACCTGGGTATCGAGCGATCCGACGGTTGCGACCGTAGATAAGGACAGCGGTCTTGTCGTAGGTCTGAAAGAAGGAACAACGACCATCACGGTGACACAGATTATTGACGGCGTGACAAAAACAGCAAAATGTGTAGTTCGTGTTATTGGTTCTATCACAAGTATTACGCTGGATCCAAAAGAGAAGGAAATTGCCATCGGGGATCTTTTGACAATCAATGCAAAAGTTACGCCAAAGTTAAATGAAGTATCGCTCGAATGGGTGACATCGGATTCCTCGATCGTCTCTGTTGAGCAGGCGGGAGACTTGTCTGCGACAGTTAAGGCGCAGGCGGGCGGCACGGCGGTTATTATGGCGATCAACAAGGAAAATGTGGTTGTCGGTTCTTGTCTGATTCGTGTAAAGCAGCCGATTGTCTCGATTAAGCTGTCTCAGACAAAGGTGACCATACCGCTCTCTGAAAAAACGCTTATGTTGTATGCGACAATTTCGCCGGATGCAGCGAGAAACGAACCGGTGATCTGGAGGTCAACCGATACAAGCATTGCTACCGTAAATCAGTTTGGACAGGTAACGTTAAAGAAAGCAGGTGTTGTATCAATTATGTGTTCCGCCAAGGCGGACGGAAATATTACCGCAATCTGTAATATTACCATCACAAAGTCGGTCAGCGGTATTCAGCTGGATCAAAAGACATTAAATATGTATGTCGGGGAAGCCTATCGACTTTCCTATGTAGTTGAACCGTCGGACGCTGCAAACTTAGCGGTAAACTGGATGTCAACAAACAATACCATCGCCACTGTGGATGCAAAAGGTCTTGTGACAGCAAGAGGTGTTGGACAGACGACAATTATTGTAAAAACGGTGGATGGCGGAATTATGGCAACCTGTCTTGTAACGGTGGAGCGGGTTGCGACAGCGGTGCGGCTGGACGCCAACAAACTGAATTTAAATGTCGGCGACTACTATTATTTTGAGACGACCATCACTCCGGCGGACAGCACAGATACAACGCTTGTCTGGGAAACTTCAGACAAATCGGTTGCAGTGATCAGCAACAAAGGCAAAGTAACTGCAAAGAAAGCGGGCGTGGCGATTATTCTTGCAAAGACAAAAAGCGGTTCAACTGCTTACTGTACAGTTACTGTACAGCAGGGTGTTACTTCTCTTACCTTAAGTTCTCATGAAGAAACCATGAAAGAAGAGGAAGAACTTGAGTTAATTGCAACATTAAAGCCAAAGAACGCAACGGTGCAGGATGTAAAATGGAAGAGTTCAAACAACGGCGTTGCCACAATAGATGACCGCGGTCGCGTGGTGGCGAAAAAAGAGGGAGTAACCATTATCACCTGTACATCGGTGGACGGCGGCTATGCAGATTACTGCGCGATTATTGTTGAGCCAAAAGATATTGAGATCACGGAGCTTATTTTAAATCCAGAAAGCATCCGGCTTGGCGTTGGCAAGACAGCGAAGCTCGAAGCGACGATAAAACCGGATGAAGCGACAAATAAGACATTGGAGTGGAGCAGCAGCGATCCAGATATTGTCACAGTGGACAAAAAGGGTCGAATCCGCGGTATTTCGATTGGCGAGGCGGTTGTCACATGCCGCGCGACGGATGGAAGCGGCGCGGAAGCATACTGTGAAGTTGAAGTATGTTATGAGATTAAAGAGATTTTATTAAATTATGAGTACTTGGAATTGATTGTCGGGCATTCTGAGACGTTGAATGCGACGCTGGTACCAGCGAACGCGACTTACGGTGTAACATGGGAGACCGAGGACGACACGATTGCAGTTGTCAATAAACAGACTGGACGTGTGACCGGAATTAAGGCGGGCGATACAAAGATTATTGCGAGAGCGCAGGATTCTGGCGGCGTGACATCCGTTTGTATTGTGCATGTAATTGACCCAGTGCCAGTTACAAGCATTCAAGTATCCGAGTCAGAGCTTGTTATGATTCCTGGCGAGAGCAGAACGGTTGGATTTACGATACTTCCATCCAACTATACAGATAATTATATCTGGTCGAGCGACAACCCGGTAGTGGCCAGCGTAGATGAAAAGACTGGATTGATTACAGCAAACGCTCTTGGAACGGCAAATATTACGATTTTTGCAGATTCTGGAAAGAGCGCGTCGATCAAGATTTATGTCGTCGGTCTAAGCAAAACAAGTCTGGTGCTTGAACAGTATTCTTCAACACTGATCAGTCTTGAGGTGTACGGTGCGGCACAGTCCGATTTGGATGTTCGGTGGATTTCCGACAATGAACGGATTGCAGAGGTATCCGGCGGCAGAATCACAGGCAGAGCGGTTGGTACAACAACAGTATATGCAGTGGTGAACGGCAGAAGGCTTGGATGTCGTGTTACTGTTCAAAAGATTGGAGCGAACTAATCAAAAATCGAGCAGAGGAAGATATCTTCTGCTAAGCAAAGCGGCTGCAAAATACGAAAAGGTATTTTGCAGCTTTTTTGTGAAAATTGCCCGTGTAGAAAGAAGATGATTTCTTTGCTTTTTCTGTTAAAATACTTGTAGAAAAAATATAGTGCGCTATAATAAAAGATAGAAAGATTTTGAAAAAAGTGCCGGTCTGCAAAACAATAAAAATAATGCAATGGCAGGCTGAAAGTTTTAATTTTCAGTATCGGAATTCTTTGTGTTCCAAAATTTCAGCAGAGCGGCGGAATGTGAGGAAAAATGAAATATTATCTTGCAGTTGATATTGGCGCATCGAGCGGACGCCATATTTTGTGCCATTTAGAGCAAAAAAAATTTGTGATGGAGGAGATTCACAGATTTCCGAATGGGGCGAAAGAAAACGAGCAGGGGGTTCTTTGCTGGGATATCAAACATTTATTTTCAGAGATTATCGCAGGGCTAAAAAAGTGCTATGCGGCTGGAAAAATTCCCACAAGTATTGGAATTGATACATGGGGCGTTGATTTTGTTCTACTGGATGAAAATAGAGAAATAATTGGTGACAGTGTATGTTACCGGGACAACCGAACCGATGGTATAACATGCGGGATTTCCGATGAGGAACTTTATAAAAGAACAGGAATACAAAAACAAAAATTTAATACCATTTATCAGCTTATGTCTTTGAAAGAAAATCAGTTATGGCAGCTTGAAAAAGCAGAGACAATGCTGATGCTTCCAGGGTATTTCAGCTATCTATTGACTGGTCGTATGATGCAGGAATATACGAACGCCACAACAACAGGGCTTGTTTGTCCAGAGACGAAGGATTGGGACTTTACGCTGATAGAGCAGATTGGGCTGCCAAAAAAAATTTTTAAATCTCTTTCCATGCCGGGAACGTTGGTTGGAAAACTAGACCCTAAAATTGCGGGAGAAGTTGGATTTGATGCCAATGTGGTGCTTGCAGCTTCACATGATACGGCGTCCGCTGTGCTTGCTGTTCCGTCAAACAAAGAAGATATTATCTATATCAGCTCAGGAACATGGTCGCTGATGGGAGTAGAGAGAGAAAAACCAGATTGTTCTCCCGAAAGTATGACACGGGGCTTTACCAATGAGGGAGGTTATGGCGGGAAGGTACGATATTTAAAAAATATTATGGGCTTGTGGATGATTCAGCAGCTTAGACATGAGCTTAATGATAAATATAGTTTTGCTGAATTGTGCAGTTTAGCGCAGGAGCAGGAGATTGACACCATAGTTGACTGTGGTGATCAAAGTTTTCTAGCACCTGCAAGTATGAAGGCGGCAATCGAGGATTACTGTGAGAGGAACAATTTGATGAAACCAGTATCGGTCGGGGAGTTTGCAAGAGTGATTTACCGCAGTCTTGCGTTCTGCTACAAGGATACTGCAAGGGAATTGGAAGAGATTACAGGAAAAAAATATTGTGCAATTCATATTGTCGGAGGCGGGTCAAACGCGGATTATTTAAATAAACTTACGGCAAAATTTACTGGAAAAACAGTTTATGCCGGACCTTCTGAAGCAACTGCCTGTGGAAATATTGCGGTACAGATGCTTGCTGATAAAAGTTTCACATCAGTTTCCGATGTCCGCCAGGCAATTGGGGAATCGTGTGAGCTTAAAGTTTATAAGTAGCTGGGAAATTTAGAAATTTTTTAAATCGAAGTAAGATTGATGATATAAGGATTTATGTCCGTGCGTCCAAATGAAATGTCTCAGCGGATTAGAATGCTGTGTGCATAAAGAAAGGAAGAAGAAAATGAAGGAACGTTATAATTATGCAAAAAATATTTATGCAAAAATAGGAGTTGATACCGATCAAGCGATTGCCGCGCTGAAAGAGCTTCCGATCTCGATTCACTGCTGGCAGGGAGATGATGTGATTGGGTTTGATGGAGGAGAGCTTTCCGGCGGTATTCAGACAACCGGAAACTATCCGGGCAGAGCAAGAACGCCAGAAGAGCTGATGGAAGATCTAAAGAAAGTGTTATCGATGATTGGAGGAGTACATAAATTAAATCTTCATGCAAGTTATGCGATCGGCAATGCAGAAGGAAGGGATAAAGTAGCTCCAAAACATTTTGAACCGTGGGTTCAGTTTGCAAAAAAACATGGAATGGGGCTGGACTTTAATCCAACTTTGTTTGGGCATTCTATGGTAAAGGACGGTCTGACGCTTTCCAGCCCGGATGAGACGGTTCGCCGTTATTGGATCAATCACTGCAAAGCATGCATTCGAATCTCAGAATATTTTGCGGGTGAAACAGGGATGCCATGCGTGATGAATATATGGATTCCAGACGGCTTTAAAGATATTCCGGCAAGCAGATATCTGCCTAGGGCGCGGTTTAAGGAAAGTTTGGATGAGATTCTTTCTGCTCCTTATGACAAAGAGAAGGTTTATATTACATTGGAATCAAAAGTGTTTGGAATTGGCTTGGAATCTTACACGGTCGGCAGTGCAGAGTTCTGTCTTGGATATTCGCTGAAAAATAATATTACGCCGCTGATGGACAACGGTCATTATCATCCGACGGAGATGGTATCAGACAAGATTTCTTCGCTGTTATTGTACAGTGATAAGCTGGCGCTGCATATTACCAGACCTGTGCGGTGGGACAGCGACCATGTTGTTTTGCTCGATGATGAAACAAAAGAAATCTGCCGTGAGATTGTGCGCTGCGGCGCATTAAAAAAAGTGTTTATCGCAACGGATTATTTCGATGCGGGCATCAATCGAATTTGCGCGTGGGTCACCGGTGTGCGCAATGTTCAAAAAGCGATGCTCTACGCACTCTTACAGCCGAACAACACGCTTGAAACATTGCAGGAAGAAGGAAATATGACCGCTTTGATGGTATATCAGGAAGAATTAAAAACAATGCCGTTCGGCGATGTGTGGGATGCGTTTTGTGAAGAGTGCGGCGTATTGTCCGGTTTGGAGTGTTTCAAGGAAATACAGCAGTACGAAAAAACTGTGCTTGAAAAAAGACAGGGATAAGTTTTTTTAGAATGCTTTTTATAACCAAAAACAGAATAAATCCTTAAAAGGTAAGATTTTGCCGGAAATTTATATTGTACAGCATAAAACTCCGGTGGTTAAAATGCCGTGCGGCGGAATGGAGAGAAGATGGAAGTACTGAATTCAAAAGTGATAAAAGAATTTTGTTCTATGGCAAACGATGGCTGGCAGCAGGGCTGGCATGAGCGAAACGGAGGCAATCTTTCGTATCGGATGACAAAAGAGGAGGTTGAGGAGATTGCAGAACATTTGTTGTGGGATGGCAGTTTTCAGGCGATTGGAACAAGTGTTCCAAAGCTTTCCGGGGAATATTTTCTTGTGACGGGAAGCGGGAAATTTTTCCGCAATGTTTTAACAAAACCGGAAGATTCTTTGTGCATTATCCAGATTGATGAAAAAGGGGAGAACTATAAGATTCTCTGGGGGCTTTGCGGGGGCAAAAAACCGACGAGCGAACTGCCGACGCATCTGATGAATCACGAGGTAAAACTCGTTGCTTTAAATGGCAGACATCGGGTGATTTATCATGCGCACCCTGCCAATATTATTGCGCTTACCTTTGTGCTTCCGCTGAAAGATGAAGTATTTACACGCGAGCTTTGGGAGATGGCGACGGAATGTCCAGTTGTGTTTCCTGATGGAATCGGCGTTGTGCCGTGGATGGTGCCGGGCGGGAAGGAGATCGCGGTTGCAACTGCAAAATTGATGCAGCAGTACGATGCAGCAGTTTGGGCGCACCATGGGCTTTTTTGTTCCGGCGAAAATTTTGATCTTACATTTGGTCTGATGCATACAATTGAAAAGGCAGCTGAAATCCTTGTTAAAGTGATTTCTATGACCGGAGGGAAAAAGTATCAAACAATCGCACCAAATCAATTTCGTGCGCTTGCAAAAGATTTTCAAGTGTCGCTTCCAGGAAAATTTTTATATGAGAAACCAAAAAATATATAAAACAAAGCTTTGGCTTTTATGATAATTTCCAATGTTCTTCTGTGTATTCTTTTTCTGATTTTTTGACAAAAAATCTGTTTGGGGTGTATTTGAAAACTTATTTCCGCATTCTGCACGCCCCAATCTGTATAATATAAATTCTGCAAGGCTCTGTCTGAATGTCTGTGCTGCGGTAAATGCAAAAGACTTTTTGATAAGTTATTTTGAGAGATATGTAAAAGGATAGTGATATTTTTACTGAGAGATACAAATTTATTTTATTGATAAAAATAAATATAATTTAATATATAATAGTGATTTTTAATTAT